>CAUVLK010000210.1:0-5266 GCA_963552635.1 uncultured Lautropia sp.
AGGAACATCGGATGCGCAAAATCGTATTTGCCCAGAAAACCGGGGGATGCAGACACCGACGATGTCCACCCGCCCAGCATCGCGGCACTCATGGCAGCAGGAATGAAAGCCAGGCAACGGCGTCGGCCGCGGAAAGGCGACATGGATCCCTCCTGTTCGGTTGGGAGAATAGCGGCGGCATGCCCGCTGCAAAAAAAGACCCGACGGACGGTCTGGACGCCCTTCGCCGAAGGAACGCACCCGTGTCCAGCCGCATGCCACTATCCGGACCCCTGAAATGAAGCACCGATTCCATCACGCCGGAGCGCGGAATCACCGCCACGCCCGAAATGATCATGACAAGCCATGGTATCGGTGACACGCACGGCGATTATAAGTAGGCCCCTTCCGTCGCGTGATCTAACACGCTGAAACGCCCTGCCCTTGCCGACCGTCAGGGCATGGACGACAATGAACATGACACCGACCGGCGCGAAACCGCTCCGGGCCCCGCATCCGGCGAGCCTGCACGCCCTCGTCTTCAGGCCCCGGAACGATGAAAAGCCCGAAGCCGCAGCCGGTCGTTTCCTTTCCTCAACCAGGTACCCCCATGGCCGTCAAAGAACTCAAAACAGCCGACTTCGACACCACGATCAGCAACAACGACATCGTGATCCTCGACTTCTGGGCCCCATGGTGTGGGCCCTGCAAGAGCTTCGCACCGGTCTTCGAAAGCGTCTCCAACGAGCACCCGGACATCGTCTTCGCCAAGATCAACACCGACGAGGAAACCAGCCTGGCTGGCCACTTCGGCATCCGCTCCATCCCCACGCTGATGGTCTTCCGTGAGCGCGTCATCGTCTTCCAGCAGGCCGGTGCCCTGCCCAAGGGAGCCCTCGACGACCTGATCCGCCAGATCCGCGATCTGGACATGGAAGAGATCAAGCGCGGCGCCCAGCCCTACTCCGCCGACAATCAGCAGGGCTGATTCCCGTCGCTGCCCGCGACAGGGTCAGGCCCGTCATTCATGGACGTCGAGGATGCCAGACTCAAGCGCCACGCCCCCTGGCTGATGGCGCTCCTGACCCTCATCTGGGGCTCCAACTGGCCCGTCATCACACTGGCCGTCCGCGAAGTCTCCGCCTGGACCTTCCGCGCCCTCACCCTGCCGGTAGCCGGCCTCCTGCTTCTGCTGCTGGCCCATCGCCGCAAACTGCCGCTGGCCATTCCGCGCCAGCACTGGCCCATGCTGCTGTGCTCCGCATGGGCTTTCCTGGCGCTCTGGAACGTGGCCACCACGCTGGCGCTCACCTACATTCCCTCCGGCCAGGCTGCCCTGCTGGGCTTCACCATGCCGCTGTGGGCCGCACTCTGGTCGTGGCTGCTGTTCGGCCACACGCTGGACGGCCGCCAGTGGCTGGCACTGCTGCTGGGCACGGCGGGCGTCATCGTGCTGATGATTCCGGCCTTTGCCAGCTACGCCCATGCCCCGTTGGGCCTCATCTACGGACTGGCTTCGGGGGCCGGCTGGGCCCTCAGCACCGTGCTGCTCAAGCACCGCCCCATTCCCGTGCCCACCACCGTGCTCACCGGCTGGCAACTGCTGCTGGCTTCCGTGCCCGTCATCATCGGCGCGTGGCTGCTGGGCGATCACCAGTGGTTCATGCCCTCGGCCTCCTCGCTGGCCGCCTTCACCTACATCACGCTGGTGCCCATGCTGTTCGGCAACCTGCTGTGGTTCTCGCTCATCCAGTGGCTGCCGCCGCAGCTGGTCTCGCTCTCGCCCATCATGATTCCCATGGTGGCCATGGTCTCGGGCGCCATCGTCCTGAATGAACCGCTGGGCTGGCAACAATGGCTGGCCATGCTGCTGTCGGCCTCGGGACTGGGGCTGATGCTGTTCAGGCGTTCAGACCGATCATGATGCCGCCTGCCACCACCAGCGCAAGCCCCGTCAATACGTGACCCATTTCCTTGCGGGTCTTCTTCTCGCCCAGAATGTAGATGCTGCCCAGCGTGGCCAGCACCACGTTCATCTGCGACAGCGTGAAACCCGTGGCAATGCCATTGCGATAGGCCGACAGCAGATAGGCCAGCGCCGCCGCCGCAAAGATGAAACCGCCCAGCAGGTTCTGCACCGTCTTCCGGTTGAAGGGCTTGCTGCCCCGGAAGAACAGCGGCATCACCAGCGACATGGCCACCATGCCTACGGCCTGCGGCAGGAACGCATCCTGCCCGTCAACGTGCCCGGCTCGCGGAAAATACGAATACCCCACATAGCCCACCGTCGAGATCAGCAGCGTGATCACGCCCGCGCGCATGTCCACGCCCTCGTGCCCCTCGCCCTCCTGATGCGTGGTGAGATAGATGCCCAGCACGATCAGCGCAATGGCACAGAAACCCAGCACCTTGTCTGCCAGCGTCGGCCACTCGCCAAAGACCAGAACCCCGACCAGCGAGGTGGACACAAGCTGCATGCCGGTCGAAATGGGCATGGCATTGGACACCCCGATCTGGCCGAACGAACGGTACTGATTCATCTGCCCGAAGGCCCAGCAGGCCCCGGACGCAAAGCTGTACCAGAACACCGGGCCACTCAGCGTGGGCGGCATGATCATCGCCACCACGATCGACACCAGCAGCGTGCCAACCGTCGTACCGATGATCTGCTGCACCGGGGTGCCGCCCACACGCGACACCACCAGCGGCAGAATGCCCCAGAAGAATGCCGGGGCCAGTGCAATCAGGATGTTCAGACCCGCGCCGCCTTCAGCCATCATTCACTCCATGCTCAGCCGTCGTCATGCAGCAAGGATAGTGCGTCAGGCGGAAGTTCATGGCTAATGTGACACCCGTGACGTAGGGAAAAACGGCCAGCCATCACCCTGCGGGGGCTCTCCGGCGCGAACCTGACACCGGTTCGGATGCGCCACTCTCCACAACGCTCAATCACCCGAGGAGTCGGCCTGATCCGGCAGAGACACGAACGACAAGGGCGCATCATGGTGCTCGTGTGGTGCACCGTCAGGGACGAGAGCCACCGTCGTCAAACGGCCTGTCAGCAGGAACACCACTGAACAAGGCTCGAGAGCGGCGAAGACCAGCCTTGAAAGCCCCGAATGGATGGAACTGAAATCAGGCCGTCAGCTTGCGAATGATCGCTATCACACGATCGGCGTGCTCCCGGGCTGCCTGCTTCTGCGCCTCGATCTTATCCTGGCTTTCACGCGCGGAATAGCTGACACCATTAGTGTATACAGGCGGAAGGAAGTCCAGCCCGCACAGGGTGGCCGTAGTCTCGAACTGCGGAATATAGTCCTCGACCGAATGCTTGAAGGCGCCATCCTTCTGGTATGCAGCCGCTGGTGCACCGGTGGTGAACGACACCAGAAGCTTCTTGCCTCCCAGCTTGCCCCTGGATCCGTGCGAGAAGCCATGCAGGAACACCTTGTCGAGCCAAAGTTTCAGCAGACCAGGCATCGAATACCACGAGAAGGGAAACTGCAGCACAATGACATCGGCCCTCAGAAGCGCCGCCTGCTCGGCTTCGATATCAAACTGGTAATCAGGATAGAGCGTATCCAGCCGGCGGATCTCCGCCTCGGGCAGCGCCTTGGCGAGTGCTTCCAGAATCGTGGCATTGGCCACCGATCCCTTCAGATCGGGATGACCGGAAATGATCAGAACATTCTTCATTTTTCAGTAGACTCCATTCAGATTGATATCAGGCCAGCTTTTCCAGCCGGGCTGCCAGCCGCTGGACATGCGCACGTGCCTTGGCCTGCACTCCAGATGCCATGAACCTCATGCGCGCTGGCCCAGCACCTCCTGATACGCCCCATACTGAGCTGGTCGCAAGCCATAGCGGGCAAGCACGCCTTCATGGAGCCGGCGCAGCTCCTCGATGATCAGCGCCTGGACAGCCGCCTGCTCGGCATCAGGCACCTCTTCCGCAACGACCTGTTGGATGTAGGGCAGCGGATCCGCCATCAACTGCGAGACAATGGCCTGGATGCTGCTCTTGATCAGCCTGCCCCACACCAGGCGCAGCGGGTCAGGTTCCACCAGACCCTGCCGGATGGCCAGATACTCCTGCGCGGATCGTTCGTAGGCCCAGACGTAAAGATCGCGCAGAAGTTCCACCCGGGTCATTTCATAGACACCCAGCATGGACAGGCTGTAGGCAGACTCCGGGACATCCAGGAAAGTCAGAGGGCAAAGATTCGCCCGAAATAGCGGCAGGTTGGCAAAAAGCCGCGATGTTCTCTTGTTGATATCCGAGAACGGCTGAAGATAGGGCAGATGCACCATCAGAAAGAATGACTGCTCGAAAGGGTCACTGATCTGCTTCACCTTATCCAGCATCAGATCCAGCCCTTCATCGAGCTGCTTTGGCGCAGACAACGGACGATAGACACTTTGACCGATATCGACCGGGTGCTGACGGATCCGTCCCTCATTGGCCGGATTGGGCAAAAGGTTCTCCGCCAGGGTGCTGTGCAGATTCATGACCGTATAGCGGTCGAACCCCACGTTCTCGATGTTCTCGACCAACAGCTCGATGGCAGCCTTGTGGTTGAGGATCATCTGGGTCTCGATCGCGGCCTTGCCCACAGCAGCCTGCCCATGCGTGATCAGCTCCCGAGTATCAAGACGGGTGTAGGTATTCCCTTCCAGATGACTGGAGGCCCAGGAGAGGTCGATCAGAAGACGGTTGAGAATGGCACGACTGTAGGTACCGGCGGGCTCATGAACATCGGCTGTCCTTCCGATTCTGTGCAGTTGCCGCCGTAAAGGCGCAGGGAGATACCAGTCATGACCAGGCCGATAGGCCCGCAAAAAGTCCCATTGGTAACCCACCGGTCTGCGCTGCGCCAACGGCTGCCCAATATAGGCAAGGATGTCCTTGCTGTCCGCCGACAAGGGCAGGTTGTCAGGATAAGCACCTGGACGGTCCGGCGTCTCGGTGGCCTGCGGACCGTTATCTCGCGCATGATGGCCTGCGAAGTAGCGACGTGACCGGCCCTCGCCCTGCGCCGTGATCTGCCCTTGGGCAAGCAATCGGGCAATCTGCCGTTGCGCGGTTCGGCGGGCTACCTGCGGATGAAGGGTCAGAAGCTCGGCCAGTGTCAGGCCGTCATGGGCAACCTGAATGCTGGTGAGCAGGAGGGGGCGTTCGGAGGACACAGGCAACACGCTTGGGTAGCCAGACAGTTGTGGCGCAGTTTATAAAAAAGCGCCCCAACAGCGCCACCACAGCGCCCCAACAGCGCCCCAACAGCGCCCC
>CAUVLK010000211.1:0-5264 GCA_963552635.1 uncultured Lautropia sp.
GCGATCTTCTCGGCCGGGGTGTCGCCGGCAATGGGGACCGTATCCAGCCCGATGCCGCAGACGGCGCTGTAGGTGAGCAGGGCGCGGATGTCGAACTGGCCGGCACGCGTGGCGGCAGCCAGGCCCTCATCTTCAGTCACGGCCAGCATCAACCCCGAGAAGCCCACGGCTTCGACATCCTTCACGGACTTGAAGAGTCGCGTGAGCAGGGCCGAGGCCTCCACCGTGTCAGCAGCGCCAAAGTAGGGCACACCCAGCAGGCGATAGACCTCCACCATCGACGTGCAGTTCTTGGACGGAGCCGCCGACGTGTCCATGCCGGCATAGGTCCAGCCGGCATCCAGCGGCGTAGCCCGGACAATGCGCTGGACCGCATCCACGTGGTGTTGCAGCGCCTCACGCATCACGTCCAGGGCCTGCGCCATGCGTTCGGCGTGCTCGGCCTGGTGCAGCGTGCGCAGCGCGGCAGCCAGCAGGTCCGGTGTTTCCAGCCCCACCACCAGGCAATTGCCCCGTTCGCTGCGGTGATAGCCCGCCGGAAAGTACGGGATGAGCGGTGCGCAGTTGAAATTGACCGTGAAATTGAAATTGCCTTCGCCACGCGGCGTGATGCGGGCAATCTCCTGCATGGCCTGCACGCAGCGCAGGATCTGCGCATTGTCCAGCAGCCCGTCGGCGTTGGCCTCGATGTTGACGCAGGCGTTGGAGAGGTCGCCATGGTCACGGATCAGCCCCGGCAGCAGCGCGATCTCCTGGGCCGTGCGCGCCTCGCCAATGGCAAAGCGGATGCGCAGCCCGTTCTGGTTCAGCTGCATGAGAATGTCCCGGATCGTGGCCAGCCCCTGGCTGGCTGTCTCCAGACTGGAGGTGTCCAGATACTCCCCGAACGGGTTGGCCACGATGCGCACCGACTGCACCGTGTATCCCCCTTGCTGAAAGGCGGCAGCCAGCCGGTCGCACTGACGCTTGGCCTCGGCCAGCACCGACGGCCAGGTCTGCGCATCGGACGACAGGGTGGCAAAGGCGGTGATGGCGCGGACGCGGCACAGCTCAGGTGACTGAAGAGATACGGTGGTCATGAAGAATCCCGGCGATGGATGAAGAAACAATGGACACGACGGCAGGCAGACGCAGCGTCACGGGCCCGAAGCAACCGGCGTCGGAACGCACGGCCTACTTCAAACCTGAACGGCAGGAATCAGGATAGGGCTGACGTGCCCCGGCTGTCGCTGATTATTCCATGCCGACCATCACCCACCAAACCACCCCACCACCACATCCAGCCCACCCTTGCGCACTGACCAGGTGGCTTTCTCCCGCACCACCGGCTTGGCGTGGTAGCCCACGGACAGGCCGGCCACGGCCATCATGCCCAGATCGTTGGCGCCGTCGCCGATGGCGATGGCCTGGCTGGGCGGGCAGCCGATGTCCTGGCAGCACTGCTGCACGGCCTGGGCCTTGAAGGCGCCGTCGACGATGGGGCCCAGCACGCGGCCGGTCAGGCGCTGGTTGGCAATATCGAACTGGTTGGCAAAGGCGTAGTCGAAGCCCAGCCGTGCCTTCAGGCGTTCGGTGAAGTGGGTGAATCCACCCGAAATCAGCATGGTCTTCAGGCCAGCCGCCTTGGCCGCCGCCAGCAGGATCTCGGCGCCCGGCGACAGGTGCAGGCGTTCCTGGTAGACCCGCTCGATGAGGTCTTCACCCACGCCTTTCAGCAGCGCCATGCGACGGGTGAGGCTCTCGGTAAAGTCCTTGATCTCGCCCCGCATGGCGGCCTCGGTGATGGCGGCGACTTCGGCCTTCAGGCCCGCCATGTCGGCGATCTCGTCCAGCGTCTCCATGGTGACCAGGGTGGAGTCCATGTCGATGGCCAGCAGCCGGAAATCTGCCAGGCGCAGTCCGTTGGACACGTTGGCGGCATCGACGCCGAAGCGTTCGGCCCAGTCGTCGAAGACGGCCGGGGACTGGGGCTCGGCGCGCCAGCGTGCCAGACCGGGCGCCGGGTGCTCGACGGGCGCTTGCTGCAGCTGTGCGCTGATGGCGTTGATGGTCTCGGTGTCCAGGGCAGGCTGTTTCTGGACGATGATCTGTTTGCCGGCGTGGTTCATGAGAGGGTCCGAATGAGCGTTGTTCCTATGGTTCATGAACGAACCATCTTTCCTTTCTTCTTGCCGGCCTTCCTGTCGGATGCCGTTCCCGCAGGCGACGTCGAAGCCGTGGACGGCTCAGCCGCTGCCTTGGGCAGCAGTGCCTGCAGGATGCTGCGCAGCGTCTGGATGCGCTCGGCGGTGTCCTTGCTGGCCACCTTGATGCGCAGGCGGTCCTGGCCGGCAAAGCTGGTGTCGCGCCGTGCCTGGGCAAAGGCCAGGATCTGCGTGGGAGGCGTGCGTGGTTCGGGGTCGAACTGCAGCAGGATGCCATCGCTGTCCGCATCGATCTTGGCCAGGCCGATCTCGGTGGCCATCAGGCGCAGGCGGTGGCTCTCGATGAGGGTCTGGGCGGCTTCGGGCAGCTTTCCGAAGCGGTCGATGAGTTCCTCGCGCAGCTGCGAGAGTTCCACGCTGTCGCGTGCATTGGCCAGCCGCTTGTAGAGGATGAGCCGCTCGTGCACGTCGGGGCAGTAGTCGTCGGGCAGCAGGGCTGGTGCATGCAGCTTGATTTCCGGCACGTGGGCCAGCGTGGCGGCCAGATCGGGCTCACGGCCGGATTTCAGCGCCTCGACGGCCTGCTGCAGCATGTCGGTGTAGAGCGAGAAGCCCACTTCCTGCATCTCGCCGGACTGGTTGTCGCCCAGCACTTCGCCCGCACCGCGGATTTCCAGGTCGTGCATGGACAGGAAGAAGCCGGCCCCCAGTTCTTCCATCATCTGGATGGCTTCCAGACGCTTGGTGGCGTCCTTGGTGATGGCTTCCTCGTCGGGAATCAGCAGGTAGGCGTAAGCCTGATGGTGCGACCGGCCCACGCGCCCGCGCAACTGATGCAGCTGCGCCAGGCCGAACTTGTCGGCACGGTGCATGATGATGGTGTTGGCCGTGGGAACGTCGATGCCGGTCTCGATGATGGTGGTGCACAGCAGCACGTTGAAGCGCTGCTGGTGGAAGTCGCGCATCACCCGTTCCAGCTCGCGTTCGGGCATCTGGCCATGGGCCACCTCGATGCGCGCCTCGGGAACCAGCTCGGCCAGCATCTGCCGACGGTTCTCGATGGTGCCCACCTCGTTGTGCAGGAAGTAGACCTGGCCGCCGCGCTTGAGTTCACGCAGCATGGCCTCGCGGATGGTGCCGGCGGTTTCCTTGCGCACGAAGGTACGGATGGCCAGACGCTTCTGCGGCGCGGTAGCGATGACGGAGAAGTCGCGGATGCCCTCCAGGCTCATGGCCAGCGTGCGCGGGATGGGCGTGGCGGTGAGCGTGAGCACGTCGATCTCGGCGCGCAGGTTCTTCAGCGCCTCTTTCTGGCGCACGCCGAAGCGGTGCTCCTCGTCGATGATCACCAGACCCAGGTCACGGAACTTCACGTCCTTGGACAGCAGCTTGTGGGTTCCGATGACGATGTCGATCTTGCCGCTCTCGATGCCTTCCAGGGTGTTGCGGGTGGACTTGGCCGTTCCGAAGCGGGACAGTTCGGCCACGTTCAGCGGGAAGCTGGAGAAGCGGTCGTTGAAGGTCTGGAAATGCTGCTCGGCCAGTAGCGTGGTGGGAGTGAGCACGGCCACCTGGCGGCCGGTGCTGGCGGCCACGTAGGCAGCGCGCAGGGCCACCTCGGTCTTGCCGAAGCCCACGTCGCCACAGACCAGGCGGTCCATCGGCTTGGGGGCGATCAGATCCTGCACGACGGCATGGATGGCGGCCTGCTGGTCAGGCGTTTCCTCGAAACCGAAGCCCTCGGCAAAGGCCGCATAGCCGGCCGGGTCGAACTTGAAGGCGTGTCCGGGCCGGGCGGCGCGGCGGGCGTAGAGATCCAGCAGCTCGACAGCGGTGTCGCGCGCCTTCTCGGCCGCCTTGCGGCGCGCCTTGTCCCACTGGCCGGAGCCCAGCGTGTGCAGCGGGGCATTCTCGGGTGCGGCGCCCGAGTAGCGGCCGATGAGGTGCAGCATGGCCACCGGCACGTACAGCGTGGCATCGTTGGCGTAGGACAGGTGAAGGAATTCGGCTGCACCTTCACCCAGGTCGATGTTGACCAGCCCCATGTAGCGACCGATGCCGTGCTGGGCATGGACGACCGGATCGCCAGGCTTGAGTTCGGACAGGTCGCGGATGAGGGTGTCGACTTGCGTGGTCTGCCCCTTGTTGCGCTTGCCCTGGCGCACGAAGGAGGGGAACAGCTCGCTTTCGGTGATGACCAGCAGCTGGCCATCCACAAGACGGAAGCCCCGCTGCAGCGGGCCGACGGTGAGCACCACGGTGGCGTCGGTGGCCATCGCGGTCTGCCAGTCTTCGGCCGTGGCCATCTTCAGGCCGGATTCGGCAAAGAGTTCCTGCAGCGTCTCGCGCCGGCCCAGTGATTCGGCAATGATCAGGCGCTTCTCGGCGGTTCCGGCCACGGGCGCGGGGGCATCCAGCACGTTGCGCAGGGCGCCGATGGGATCGTCCTGACGGCGGTTGACGGCCACGTTGGGCACGGCGACGGCATGGACGGAGCGTGTGCGCCCACCATCGGCCCCGGATTCAGGGGATTCGCTGCCTGCGGCGTCCTTCTGTGCGTCATCACCGGGTGCAGCGGCATCATGGCGCTCGTCATCCGATGCAGCCTCTGCAGCCTCACTGACGGGGGCCTTCGAGTCGGCCCCCTCTGCGGGGGCTGCCGCAATGCCCCGTGCGTCAGCCGAGACGGTGGGCAGCGAGAAGCGCGCAAAGGCCTGGCTGCGCACGAAGAACTGCTCGGGCGAGAGAAAGAGTTCATCCGGCGTGAGCGCCGGGCGCTCGGCGTCGCGCCCGATGAAGTCGAAGCGCTGGCGGGCATCGGCACGGAAAGCCTGCAGCTGGCCCTGCACGTCGCCATGCAGGATGATCTCGGCGTCTTCGGGCAGGTAGTCGAAAAGGGTGGCGGTCTCGTCGAAGAACAGCGGCAGGTAGTATTCGATGCCGCTGGCGGTGACGCCGTTGCCGATGTCCCGGTACAGCGCCACGCGCGAGGGATCGCCATCGAAGCGCTCGCGCCAGCGTCCCCGGAAGGCCGAGCGTGCTGCTTCGTCCAGCGGAAACTCGCGACCGGGCAGCAGCTTGACGGCCTTGACCGGATACAGGCTGCGCTGGGTGTCGGGG
>CAUVLK010000212.1:0-5250 GCA_963552635.1 uncultured Lautropia sp.
GGAGAAGATGGCCGAAGAGGGCTATGGCAACCTGATCGATGCCGTGAAGTGATCATTCAGCCATAAAAAAGCCCGGACCGAAGTCCGGGCAAAAACCAACCAGGGAGGAATTCAGCCGGTGACTGAGGAGGTCACCGTTGCGGCTGAACAACGACATTCTCCGGCGATCGGCCTCGATGTGTTGCGTGTTTGCGTCATTCGGGTGCGCGGGGCCGATGGGTGGTTGGACGGTCGGGAACGAAGGCAGGGGGCCGGGGTTTCCGGGCGCGTATTCGGAATGAGGCACGAGCTGCTCCTCGGGGCGATCGGGTCATGCAGGGTGAGCTGATCCAGCTGGTGGCCTGATCCGAATGGCGGGCTCGTGCCGCGGTCATGGGGTCAACCCGCTATCGCACGATATATCGTGAACGAGGCACATGGCCACGCTGCCCCTGCGACAGGGCACGGAACACCGTCCGTGCAGCCGTCGGCAACCGGTCAGCCTGTGGGGACTGTTCCCTCATCACCGGGTGCCTATGCTGTCCAGCGCCCGGGCCGGTTCGCGGTCTGCGACCCTGCTGCCCGGGCTTCGGGCCCGACGTGGCATGACGGGCGCAACGGAAACGGTCGTTTGACGCGATGGGGTGTCGTCTATGTGGATGGTCTGGGGTGGCGCGCTGCTGGTGCTGCTGAAGTGGCTGGAGGTCGATCCGGTCTCGAACTGGAGCTGGTGGTGGATTCTGGCGCCGCTGGGCGTGGCCTTCCTGTGGTTCGAGTTCTTCGAGCGGATGTTCGGCCGCGACAAGCGCCAGCTAGAGATGGCCGATTACGAGAAGCGTGCCCGCGAGCGCGTGGCGCAGACTTTCGACCGGCAGGTCCGCCGTTCCTGAGCGTTTCCGGCCTGAGCATTTTCCGGCGGCCGGGCCGTATCGGTGTGGCGGCCGCGTTGCGGTGTGGGGGGCTGAAGTGTGTGCGGGAAAGCAGTCCGACGGAATCACCCCCCTGAAAAGCATGTAAGAATGGCCGCTTGTCCATTCCGTCCAACGCTCTTTCTTCCATGCTCGTCCATCCTCAGTTCGATCCCGTCGCCTTGCACATAGGCCCCCTGGCCATACGCTGGTATGGGCTGATGTACCTGGTGGCCTTCACGCAGTTCGTGCTGCTGGGGCGCTGGCGCATCGCGCAGCGTCAGCCGGGCCAGCCGCTGTACGGCTTCACCGGCAAGGATGTCGAGGACCTGATGTTCTACGGCGTGCTGGGCGCGGTCATCGGCGGGCGCCTGGGGCACGTGCTGTTCTACGGGCTGTCGTACTACCTGGCGCACCCGTTGCACATTTTCTATGTCTGGGAAGGCGGCATGGCCTTTCACGGCGGCCTGGTGGGTGTGCTGCTGTCGTGCGCGCTGTTTGCCCATCGACGTGGCGTGCGCTGGCTGGACCTGATGGATTTCGTGGCGCCGCTGGTGCCGCTGGGGCTGGCGGCTGGCCGGCTGGGCAACTACATCAATGGCGAGCTGTGGGGACGTGTCACCGACGTGCCCTGGGGCATGGTGTTTCCGCAGTCGGGTTCGGCGCTGCCGCGTCACCCGTCGCAGCTCTATGAGCTGGCGGCCGAGGGGCTGCTGCTGTTCGTGGTGCTGTGGTGGTATTCGCGTCGGCCGCGGCCCACGGGGGCGGTCAGCGGGCTCTTCCTGGTGGGCTATGGTCTGTGCCGCTTCCTGGTGGAATACGTGCGCGAGCCCGACGATGGCTTCTGGGGGCCGCTGACGGCCGGCCAGGCGCTGACGCTGCCGATGCTGCTGGCCGGCGTCTGGCTGATGTGGCGGGCAGGGCGCAAGGCGGACTGACCGGCACATGGCCCTGAGCGGCAGGCGCTGCCGACTGGCAGCCTGCCTGATCATGAGCGGGTGGAAGATCCGCCCGCAACGGGTGCCGTCCGTCGTTTGTGATGCCTGAAAATGCAGAAAGGCCCGGACAGTGCCGGGCCTTTCGTGGAATGGGGTAACCCCGCCTGTGCCGGTTGGCCGGCATCCTGAACCGTGATTCAGTTCAGGTCGGCAAAGAGAGCAGCCACATCAGGTTCATCCGACGAGGGATGATCACAACAGCGGCACACTGTTTTCTCTTCACCTCATGCATCGCATTGGTTCAAGGAATATATGGCCTGAACGAACACTGCAGGGTTGAAGCAATTATACGCGCTTGTCTGTCGATGGGGGCAAGTTCTGCCGGTCGTCCCTTTCGTTGCCGCCGATGAGTGGCCGGCCAGTGTGGTTTCGCTGTTTCAGCGAACGCCCTCGAAGCGGCGGATGCCGTCGTCCAGTTCGTTGTTGAGCTGGGTGACCAGGGTCTGCACCTGCTCGACGGTGGCGGCGCCGGAGTCGACCGGCTGGCCCAGGAATTCGTAGGTGATCTGCAGGGCAGCGTTGACGGCGATGCGCTCGACGCCGTGGGCCAGGCTGGCGTCACGGATCTCGCGCATCTTCTGGTCGACGATGCGCACGGCGTTCATCAGCCGCGGCTTTTCGTTGGGGGGTACCTGCAGCTTGAAGGTGCGGTCAAGGATCTTGACCTCGATCTGTTCCATGGCCATGGCAGCTCCTGGGGCATTCAGTCTTTGTCGGTCTGCGGCAGCGGCAGCCGCGCCAGGGCGGATTCCACGCGGGCACGGGCTTCGGCCAATCGTTGCTGCATGTCGGCCTGGCTCATGGCGGCTTCACCCAGACGGCCGCGCAACAGCTGATTCTCGTCGGAGAGCTGGCGGGTGATTTCAAGCAGGCGCCGGACGCGCTCGGCCAATAGCTGGAGATCGGTTTCCATGCCGCGGGATAGTAGGGATTTGTGACAGGGGGGTCAAGCGAAGCGACACCCCGGGGAATGGCTGTACCCGATTTTGCCACGCGGCGCCCGCTGGCGTCCGTTGATCGGGCTCCAGGCGTGTGTCATGGCGCCATCCGCGGCCGCTGTCGGCGCCGGAATCGGGCAATGCGTTGTCCATGACATGCCCTTGTAATGTTGGACGGACTTGTAACGACCACGTTGGGGTATGTCATGGCAAAGGCAGGGGCCTGCCTTTACCATCGAAGGTTCCTGAAAGGTCTGGAGGCGGTTTCCCCGGTCTGTCGGCAGAAGGTGTGCCGGCATGTGGGGCCGGCCATGCCTTTCATGGGCCGTCGGCTGCCGTGGTTCTGCAGTTCCCCTCAACCGTCGTTCTCCTTTCAAGGCAAGATGATGCACAACGTGTCGTCCCGCTCCCGCTGGCAGCTCCTGCTGTCCTCCCTCCTGTTGGGTTCCGCGCTGTTTGCGGCAACCTCGCCCGCCGTGGCGGTCGATGCTGCACAAGGCGCGGGCGCGCAGGGTGCGGCGCAGGCCACCGGGGCTGGCGATGCGCAGGCCAATGCTGCCCCGGACTGGAAGGCCGGCCCGCAGCGCGTGGGCTCGCTGGAGGTGGAGCTGGTCTCGGATTCCCGCCAGGTGATGCCGGGCGAGACCTTCCGCATCGGCATGCGGCTGCGGCACGATCCGCACTGGCATACCTACTGGCGCAATCCGGGCGACACGGGCTATCCCACCCGCTTCGAGATCGAGGGGCCGGCCGACACGCAGTATTCCGACATCC
This sequence comes from uncultured Lautropia sp., assembly GCA_963552635.1. GTDB lineage: Bacteria > Pseudomonadota > Gammaproteobacteria > Burkholderiales > Burkholderiaceae_E > Lautropia. The sequence continues at coordinate 3,598 of CAUVLK010000212.1, forward strand.
GCTGGCCGGCGCCCGAGCGGCTGGCCATCGGGCCGCTGGCCAACTATGGTTACGAGGGCGAGGCCCTCATCTATCGTGACGTGACGCTGCCGGACACCTTCAAGGGCCGTCAGGCGCGCTTCCGGGTCAAGGCCGAATGGCTGATCTGCAAGGAAGTCTGCATTCCCGGCGAGGCCGCGTTGCAGCTGGACGTGCCGGTGGGGGGCGTGACCGAGCCCGATCGGGCCGAGACGGCCAGTTTCGAGGCTGCACGCCGCAGTGCGCCGGTGCCCGACAAGGAACCTTCGGCCGTGGGCTGGTGGCAGCGCGGCGGCCAGGCGGTGGTGGTGCTGCCGGATGCCGTCACGCAGGGCAAGGCACCGCGCTCGGCGCTGTTCCTGCCGTATTTTGCAGGCGTGGTGAAACCGGTGGCGCCGCAGAAGCTCATCGAGATCTCGGGCGAGGAAGGCCGTTATGGCCTGGCGCTGGAGCTGGATGAGCAGGGCGTGCGCACGGCCGATCCGGGCTGGGAAAAGGAAGGGGGCATCGTCGTCATCGACGACGGGCAGCCTGTTGAAGTGAACCTGCAGCGCCAGACGGTGGTGCCGGTGGCAGCGCGCACCGTGGCCATCAATGAACCGATCAAGGTGGACCTGACCGAGCCCGGTGCTGCTCAGGGCAACGGCGGCAAGAAGGGCGGTCTGCTGGGCCAGTTGCAGCTGGGCGGTGCTCCGGCGCAGGGCGGGCAGGACGTGCCGGCAGCCGGCGCCATGGCGTCCGGTGCCAACGGCCAGGGGGCTGATGCTGCCGCGGCTGGCGCAGCGTCAGGGGCACCGAACGGTGCGTCGGGTGCGCCGGGAGCGGCAGGCGGTGACGATGCGGCTTCTGCGGCGCATGCCGGACAGGATGCCAGCGGCCTGGGGGCCAGGGCCGAGCAGGCCGTGGATCAGGCACAGAACACGCTTGGCACGCTGACGGGCGCGCATGGACAGGGTGAATGGCTGGCGCTGGCCGGCGCCATGCTGGGGGCGTTCATCGGCGGCCTCATCCTCAACCTGATGCCCTGCGTGTTCCCGGTCATCGGGCTCAAGATCCTTTCCTTCACCGAGGCGGCTGCGGGCAAGCCGGCGCAGGCGCGTCGTCATGCCATGGTGTTCGGCCTGGGTGTGGTGGTCAGCTTCCTGGTGCTGGCGGCCATCCTGCTGGGGCTGCGGGCGCTGGGTCAGGCGGCCGGCTGGGGCTTCCAGCTGCAGTCGCCGGTCTTCGTGGCCGTGCTGGCGCTGCTCTTCGTGGTCATCGGTCTCAACCTGTTCGGCGTGTTCGAGGCCGGCACGCGGCTCACGCAGCTGGGCGCGGCCGGGCAGGGCAGCCATCAGGGCTACTGGGGCAGTTTCATGACGGGCGTGATGGCGGTGGTGGTGGCCACGCCCTGCACGGCACCCTTCATGGGCGGCGCGGTGGGCTTCACACTCAGCAGCTCGCCGCTGCTGGTGCTGGCGGTGTTTGCCACCATCGGCGTGGGCATGGCGCTGCCGTATCTGGTGCTGGCCAGCAGCGAGCGTCTGCTGGCCATGCTGCCACGCCCCGGGGCCTGGCTGCAGACCTTCAAGCAGCTGCTGGCCTTCCCGATGTTCATCACGGCAGCCTGGCTGGTCTGGGTGCTGGCGCTGCAGT
>CAUVLK010000213.1:0-5233 GCA_963552635.1 uncultured Lautropia sp.
AAGGACGACTTCGAGCTGGACCAGTACATGCTGAACCTGTCGATGATGCAGGCGGTGCTGGTACCGGCCCGGGATACCGAGCCCATCACCGGCGATGTGTTGGCTGCCATTGCGCGCAAGTACGTGATGGCCGATGCGGTGGTCGAACGGTTGGGCCGACTAATGGATCACGAGACGCTGCACGAACTGATGGACGGGCTGGCGCTGAATCTGGACTCGGCCGACGAGGCCCATGCCTCGGCCGAGAATCTGCAGGCGGCACTCCTGAAGAACGTCCACCAGGTCAGCCGTTCGCTGGCGCCGGCTGTCGAAGTGACGGCCCATGCCGACGAGAGCGGCGAGAAGTGGCACCTGCGCATCGTCCGTCACCTGCATGGCAACCAGAAGGTCTCGATCATCACCCAAGATTTCCTGAAGTCGTCCGACTACAAGGTGCTCAACGACGTGGCCCAGACGCTACGCGGCCTGGTGGGCGAGGGCGCCGAAGTGCGGCGTGGCGAGGGCGACAAGGTCCGTACCCAGCCGGTGGGCAGCTTCCGCGAAGCCATGCGCTGGCTGCTGGCCGATGCCGAGAAGGGCGTCTCGCGCCAGCGCTACAAGGGGCTGGGTGAGATGAACGCCGAGCAGCTGTGGGAGACCACGATGGATGTGAACGCCCGGCGGCTGCTGAAGGTGCAGATCGAGGATGCCATTGCAGCCGACCAGATCTTCACCACGCTGATGGGCGACAACGTCGAACCGCGTCGCGTGTTCATCGAGGAAAACGCTCTGGGCGCACAGAACATCGATGTCTGAGGCCCCATGGCACATGGCCGGCCCTGACGGGAAGGGGGCCGGATGGCACTGAAATCGACGATCTTCCGGCTGACGCTGAACGTCTCGGACATGGACCGCGGCTACTACGGCGAGCATTCGCTGACCGTGGCCCGGCATCCTTCCGAGAACGACGAGCGCATGATGGTGCGGGTACTGGCCTTCGCACTCTTTGCCGCCGATGACCTGCGCTTCGGCCGTGGGCTCTCCGCCGAGGACGAGGCCGACCTGCATGCCGAGGCCCCGGACGGCACGATCCGCCTGTGGATCGACGTGGGTCTTCCCGATGAACGGCTGGTGAAGAAGGCCGCAGCCAGGGCTGACCGGGTGGTGGTGCTGGCCTATGGGCGCACGGCCCAGGCCTGGTGGCAGAAGGCCCGCGAGACACTGGAGCGTCTTGACAACCTGCAGGTGCTGGTCATCGAACCCGAAGACAGCAAGGCGCTGGCCGATCTTGCGCAGCGCGGGGCAGCGCTGCAGTGCATCGTGCAGGATGGCCAGATCTGGCTGGGCGACGGCGACCGGATGCTGCAGCCGGTCTGCCATGTGTTGAAAGATGTGAACTGACCCCTACTGGGTCACAACCTGCCTGTCGTATTCCCTGAATGAGACAGGTTAATGATTGGCTTGGGAGTACACTGTGTTGTACATTGATTGATGTCTAATTTGGCGGTCGTGACTTGATGTTCGTTCAGTTATGACCAAAGTCGTTCCGATAGACTGAAACAGTCATTCCCTTTGTTCAATCGTTAAGCAGGAGAAATCCATGTTCACCAAAGGTATTCTGGTTGCTGCTCTGATGCTGGGCTCTGCTTCCGTCATGGCCAAGACATGCGAAGCCGAGGTCGATGCCACCGACGCCATGACCTACAGCACGAAGGAAATCAAGGTCGCCGGTGACTGCACCGAGCTGAAGCTGACGCTCAAGCACGTCGGCAAGATGCCTATCTCCGCCATGGGCCACAACCTGGTCCTGACCAAGACGGAGGACTTCAAGGCCGTCGCCAAGGCTGGCGGCAAGACGACCGCTGCCGACAACTACGTTCCCAAGGATGACGCCCGCGTGCTGGCCCACACCAAGCTGATCGGTGGCGGCGAGTCCGATACCATCACCGTTCCGATGGACAAGTTCCAGAAAGGCGGTGACTACACCTTCTTCTGCTCCTTCCCCGGTCACTGGAGCGTGATGAAGGGCAAGCTCATCTTCGGTTGATGGACGATTCGACAGCTTCTCCATTCCAGGCTTGGCGTTCCCTGGAAACAAACCCCGAGTTCGGAGCTGATGCCCTGGAGGTTCGGGTCTGGAAGGATCATCACCAGGAGAAGGTGTCGGACTGGATCGCCCGGGAGACTCCCATCGCGCTGGTCTTCAACGGCATCTCGCATGCCGTCATGATGGCCTCACCGGGCGATCTGGAAGATTTTGCCCTCGGTTTCGGTATCACCGAGGGCTTGCTGGCCTCCCCCGACGAACTGTACGGGGTGGACGTGAACGAGGTCCGGCAGGGGGTGGAAGTCCACCTCGAAGTGGCTTCGGCCTGCGCGTGGCGACTGCGTGAACGTCGCCGGAACCTGGCCGGGCGTACCGGCTGCGGCCTGTGCGGCACCGACAGCCTGGGACAGGTCAGGCGGGATCCTCCGGCACCGGTCCATCCCGTCCGTCTCACATCGACCGCCGTGCTGCGGGCTGAATCCAGCCTGAAATCCGCCCAGATGCTGCAGAAGCTCACCGGCGCCACCCATGCGGCTGCTTGGTGCGACCTTCATGGCGAAGTGCAGCTGCTGCGCGAGGACGTGGGTCGTCACAATGCCCTGGACAAGCTCATCGGCGCGATGATCCGCGCCAACATTGCCGTGGATCAGGGGTTCATCGCCATCACCAGCCGGGCCAGCTTCGAGATGGTGCAGAAGGCGGCCATGATCCGCGCGGGGGCCCTGGTGGCGGTCTCGGCGCCCACCTCATTGGCCATTCAGACCGCCCACGAATGCGGCGTGGCGCTCGCCGGCCTGGTGCGTGACGGCCGGCGGATGGTGGCCTACACCTTTGCCGATCGGCTCGGCTTCGCGAGCTGACCGCCCTGTCCGACCGGCTCCCGGTCGGGATGCCGTCTCAGCGCCGATCGCCCAGCGCTTCCTGGATCCTCTTTTCGGTCTTGTACTGGCTGAGTGCGTAGGTGGCCCAGATGGCGGCCGGAATCCAGCCGATCAGCGTGATCATCAGCAGCAGGCAGATGATGCCGGCGATGGGGCGACCGATCGTGAAGAACACGACGGGGGGCAGGAAGATGGCAAGCAGAAGGCGCATTCGGTTCTCTCCATGAGCACGTGAACATTGGCAGGTGCGGGCCCTGCCTTCGGCTATCATCGCACGCTTGGAATATGCGACAGTGCCAGCGGCATGCAGGGACCGATGAGCGGCCTTTTCCTGGGGCACTGTCTGTCACGTAACGTCTATCGGCCTGCCCGGGGGGCAAGTGGCCAGGAGTGAAAGCATGGGTGCTGTACGGCAGGAGACATTGCCATGGATGTGATCGCCAACGCCATGACCAATGCGATCGATGCGATCAACACGGTTGTCTGGGGCTACATTCTGATCTACGGCCTGCTGGCGGTAGGCATCTATTTCTCGATCCGTCTGCGCTTTCTGCAGATCTTCCACTTCCGGGAGTTCATCCGTGCGGTGACCCGCACGCCCGAGAAGGACAGTCAGGGCATCACCCCCATCCAGGCGCTGACCACCAGCCTGGCCTCGCGGGTGGGGACCGGCAACATCGCAGGTGTGGCCGTGGCGGTCTACACCGGCGGCCCCGGGGCGCTCTTCTGGATGTGGATCGTGGCCCTGCTGGGCATGGCCACGGCCTACGCGGAAAGCGCGCTGGCCCAGCTCTACAAGGTCAACGACCATCATGGCCTCTATCGCGGTGGTCCGGCCTTCTACATCAGCCGTGGCCTGAAGTCGCCGTGGGCGGGTGCCGTGTTCTCGGTGGCGCTGCTGGTGGTGTTCGGTCTGGTGTTCAACGCCGTGCAGGCCAATGCCATTGCCGAGTCGTTCAGCGAATCCTTCAGCCTGGATCGCACCCAGGTGGGTGTGGCCCTGGCCGTGCTCTCGGGCATCGTGATCTTTGGCGGCATCCGCAACATCGCCCGTGTGGCCGAGGTGGTAGTGCCGTTCATGGCCGTGGCCTACTTGGGCGTGGCCCTGTGGGTGCTGGTGGCCAACGTTGACAAGATCCCGGACGTTCTCGTCCTGATCGTGCGCAGTGCCTTCGGCATGGATCAGGCGGTGGGTGGCGTGGTGGGCGGCATGACGGCTGCCATGCTCAACGGCGTGAAGCGTGGCCTGTATTCCAACGAGGCCGGCATGGGTTCTGCACCGAACATCGCGGCCGTGGCCATCCCCAGCCCGCACCATCCGTCCTCGCAGGGCTTCGTGCAGGCACTGGGCGTGTTCATCGACACCATCCTGATCTGCACCGCCACCGGCGTGATGATCCTGATGTCCGACGCGCTGCAGCCGGGCTCGGGTGTCACCGGCACGGTGCTGACCCAGCATGCGCTGGCCTACCACATCGGTGATCACGGCAAGGACTTCGTGGCGCTGGCCGTGTTCTTCTTCGCCTTCACCTCCATCATCGGCAACTACTCCTACGCCGAGGGGGCGCTCACCTACCTGAACATCAACAACAAGCCGTGCCTTTTCATCCTGCGCACGCTGGTGCTGGTGTTCATCGTCTGGGGCGCGCGCGAGGCCATCACCACGGTCTTCGATGCCGCCGATGCGGTGATGGGCATCATGGCCATCATCAACCTGGTGGGCATCTCGCTGCTATCCGGCCTGGTGGTCAAGCTCACGCGCGACTACTTCGAGCAGGCCAAGCATGGTGATCCGCGCTTCCTGCTCAGCGACTACCCTGAGCTGAAAGGCCAGATCGAAGAAGAGATCTGGAAGTGACGCCAGATCCGCGCGAGCGCTTCCTGGCGCTGCTTCGGGAAGCTCTCGCGGCGCGCACGCTGAAGCGGCTGGTGCTGTCGCGGCCGGCTCGGCCCATGTTGCCACCGGGCTTCACGAACGAGGGGCCGGTGCTCCAGCGTCTGCGCATCCAGCCGGTACGGATGCGCGATGGCGTGAAGCTGGCCTTTGCCTGGCAGTACGACACGCGCGACCAGACCGACAACCTGTCGGTGGACGAGGCACTGGTGCGGATCGATGCGCTGTTGGGCGACATGCGCACGGCGCTTTTGGAAACCCGCGAGCTGACCGCCGAGCTGGGTTTCAGCAAGCGCGGAAAGCCGTTGTTCCGGATGAAGCGGGTGGCCGAAAACTTATCCTTGCAGGATCGTCGGCCGGCAGCGGATGATCTGCCGAACCCGAACCCGAACCCGAACCCGAAGGCATCGGCCGCGGCAGCGGCGTCCTGGC
>CAUVLK010000214.1:0-5202 GCA_963552635.1 uncultured Lautropia sp.
TGGAAGAACGGGCCCCAGTCGATGTATTCGGCCAGCTTGGACAGATCCTGGTTCTTGAAGGTTCGGCGGCCAATGAACTTGGGCCGGGGCGGCACGTAGGTGCTCCAGTCGGTCTTCTCGCGGTTGGCCCGGGCATCGGCCAGCGGAATGAAGTTGGGGCCTTTCTTCTTGCCGTGCAGGTTGCGAACGCGATCGTATTCGCTGTGCAGGTCGGCCAGGAAGCCTTCGCGCTGCTCTTCGGACACCAGGGCCTGGGCCACGGGCACGGAACGCGAGGCGTCGGGCACGTAGACGACAGGACCGGAGTAGTTGGGCGCGATCTTGACGGCGGTGTGCACACGCGACGTGGTGGCGCCACCGATCAGCAGCGGAATCTTGCGGGAGCGGAAGTATTCGTCACGCTCCATCTCGCCGGCCACGAAGGCCATTTCTTCCAGCGACGGGGTGATGAGGCCGGACAGGCCGATGAGGTCAGCACCGGTCTCGCGGGCCTTTTCGAGGATCTGGGCGCAGGGCACCATCACGCCCATGTTGACGACCTCGAAGTTGTTGCATTCGAGCACGACGGAGACGATGTTCTTGCCGATGTCGTGCACGTCCCCCTTGACGGTGGCAATGACGATCTTGCCGCGCGAGCGCACGTCGCCACCGGCGGCAGCCAGGGCGGCCTTCTCGGCCTCGATGAAGGGCAGCAAATGGGCCACGGCCTGTTTCATGACGCGGGCGGACTTGACCACCTGCGGCAGGAACATCTTGCCTTCGCCGAACAGGTCACCGACGACGTTCATGCCGGCCATCAGCGGACCTTCGATGACTTCGATGGGACGACCGCCACGTGCCGCGATTTCCTGCCGGATCTCTTCGGTGTCCTCGACGATGTACTGGGTGATGCCATGCACCATGGCGTGCGTGATGCGTTCCTGCACGCTGCCCTTGCGCCAGGCCTGGTCGGCTTCCTTCTTGCCGCCGTCGTCCTTCAGGGTCTGGGCGATCTCGATGAGCCGTTCGGTGGCGGTCAGTTCGCGCTCGGGGGCATCGGCGGGCAGGTCATCGGGGAAGACGGGCTTGCGATTGAGCACCACGTCCTCGATGCGGTTGCGCAGTTCCAGCGGCACTTCGTCGTAGACGCCCATCATGCCGGCGTTGACGATGCCCATGGTGAGGCCGGCCTTGATGGCGTGATAGAGGAAGACCGTGTGGATGGCCTCGCGCGCGGGGTTGTTGCCGCGGAACGAGAAGGAGACGTTGGAGACACCGCCCGAGATGCGGGCATGCGGCAGGTTGTCGTGAATCCACTGGCAGGCACGGATGAAGTCGTTGCCGTATTCGTCGTGCTCCTCGATGCCGGTGGCGACCGCGAAGATGTTGGGATCGAAGATGATGTCTTCGGGCGGGAAGCCCACTTCGTTCACCAGCAGGTCGTAGGCGCGCTTGCAGATCTCGATCTTGCGCTGGAAGGTGTCGGCCTGGCCCTGTTCGTCGAAGGCCATGACGACGGCGGCAGCGCCATAGCGGCGCACCAGGCGCGCCTCGTGCAGGAACTTGGCTTCGCCTTCCTTCAGCGAGATGGAGTTGACCACTGCCTTGCCCTGCACGCAGCGCAGGCCTGCCTCGATGACCTCCCACTTGGAGCTGTCGATCATGATGGGCACGCGGGCGATGTCGGGTTCGCTGGCGATGAGGTTCAGGAAGCGCGGCATGGCCTTCATCGCGTCCAGCATGGCTTCGTCCATGTTGACGTCGATGATCTGCGCGCCGTTTTCCACCTGCTGGCGGGCGACCTGCAGGGCCTCGTCGTACTGCTCGTTGAGGATCATCCGCGCAAACGCCTTGGAACCGGTGACGTTGGTGCGCTCGCCAACGTTGACGAAGAGCGAGTCCTCGTCGATGTTGAAGGGCTCCAGACCGGAAAGGCGGGTGGCGACCGGGATGACGGGCGGCACGCGCGGGGTGAGCGGACGCACGGCCTCGGCAATGGCACGGATGTGGGCAGGCGTGGTGCCGCAGCAGCCACCGGCGATGTTGACGAGGTTGGCCTGCGCGAATTCCTTCAGCAGGGCGGAGGTGATGTCGGGGGTCTCGTCGAAGCCCGTCTCGGCCATAGGGTTGGGCAGGCCAGCGTTGGGATAGACGCAGACGAAGGTGTCGGCCTTGCGGGCCAGTTCCTCGATGTAGGGCCGCATGAGCGCCGCCCCCAGGGCGCAGTTCAGGCCGATGGTGAGCGGCCTGGCATGGCGCACCGAGTTCCAGAAGGCCTCGACCGTCTGGCCCGACAGGATGCGGCCGGAGGCATCGGTGACGGTGCCGGAGATCATGACCGGGATGCGCGGCAGGCCCTGGGCGCTGCGCTCTTCGGCCAGTTCATCCAGCGCGAACAGCGCGGCCTTGGCGTTGAGGGTGTCGAAGATGGTCTCGACCAGGAACACGTCGGCCCCGCCCTCGGCCAGGCCACGGGCCTGTTCCAGGTAGGCGGCACGCAGTTCCTCGAAGGTGATGTTGCGCGCGGCCGGGTCATTCACATCCGGCGAGATGGAGGCGGTCTTGGGCTGGGGGCCCAGGGCGCCAGCCACGAAGCGGGGACGTTCGGGCGTGCTGTACTTGTCGGCCGCGGCCCGGGCCAGCCGTGCCGAGGCGACGTTCATCTCGTAGGCCAGTTCCGGCAGGTGGTAGTCGGCCTGGGCAACGGCCGTGGCGCCGAAGGTGTTGGTCTCGATGAGGTCGGCACCGGCCTCCAGGTACTTCTCGTGGATTTCCTGGATGATGTCGGGCCGGGTGAGCGAGAGCAGCTCGTTGTTGCCCTTCACGTCATGGGCATGGTCACGGAAGCGCTCGCCGCGGTAGTCGTCCTCGCCCAGCTTGTACTGCTGAATCATGGTGCCCATGGCACCGTCCAGGATCAGGATGCGTTCCTTGAGCAGTTCGCGCAGCCGGGTCTCGACCGGGCCCATGGCGGGCGTGTTCCGGCGGGCAGGGGCGGAAGCGGCGGGGTCGTTTTCTTGGCTCATGGCTTGGAACGTACTTTGAGGAGTCAACCCTGCATTCTAGGGGCGAATGGCCGCATGGGCCACGAGGGCGGCCGGCGCAGCGGATGTGACCGCCTGATGCATGGCACGGATCTGCCATGCCCGGCTGCGGTGCTTTCCTCATATGAAGGCATGATTCGCGGATGACAACCACGGGGCCGGCTCTGGGATAATGAGGGCCGTTTTCAATACATCATTCGGAAAAGCCTCATGTCGTCGTATGTCTTTGCACCTGCCCGCACCGTGAGCCTGCCGGTGCACGGGGTTGCACAGCGGTTTCCGGTCAATCGGGTGTTCTGCGTGGCGCAGAACTATGCGCAGCATGCCGTGGAGATGGGGTCCAGCGGTCGCGAGGACCCCTTCTTCTTCATGAAGCCCGCCAGTTCGGTGGTGCCGGTGGCCCCCGGGACGGTGCTGCCGGTGCCCTACCCCTCGGGCACGCAGTCGCTGCACCACGAGGTGGAGCTGGTGGTGGCCCTGGGCCGTTGCGGCTCGAATGTCGATCCGGCCCGGGCCGAGGAACTCATCTACGGCTATGCAGTGGGTCTGGACCTGACGCGGCGCGACCTGCAGACGGCGCTGAAGGCGAAGGGTCGCCCCTGGGAGATCGCCAAGGGCTTCGAGGCGTCGGGGCCGGTGGGGGCCATCATGCCGCGCGAACAGGTGGGCACGCTGGTGCACGGCGGCATCCGGCTGTCGGTGGATGGCGAGGAGCGCCAGTCGGGCGATCTGGATCAGATGATCTGGAACGTGAACGAGATCATCAGTCACCTGTCGCGGCACTGGTCGCTGGTGGCCGGTGACATCGTGTTCACCGGCACGCCGGCCGGTGTGGGTGCGGTGGTGCGCGGCAACCATCTGCAGGGATCGATCGACGGTCTGGACGGGATCCAGGTCGAGCTGGTCTGACTGGCCGGAAACAGCCAGACATTTTTCAGGAGCAGGACATGACGACTTCCAACCCCCAGGCCGGTGCCTACGCCGGTGACATTTCCCCGGCCGATGCCTGGGCACTGGTGCAGGCGGGCGAGGCGCTGCTGGTGGATGTGCGCACGCCCGAAGAGCACAAATGGGTGGGCCGGGTGCCCGGGGCCATCCCGGTGCCCTGGCTGATCGACAACGGTCAGCGGCAGAACCCCGACTTTCTGGCGCAGCTGGCTCAGGTGGCCAAACCCGACCAGAAGGTGGTGCTGCTGTGCCGCAGCGGTGTGCGCAGCGTGGCAGCGGCCACGGCCGGAGCGCAGGCGGGGTTCACCAACCTGTGGAACATCGTGGGGGGGTTCGAGGGGCGACTGGACGAGAAGCGGCAGCGCAACCATGTGGAAGGCTGGCGGTTTGCCAGCCTGCCGTGGGAGCAGAGCTGATGGCCGACGGCGTCCCGGCCTCCCCGGGAACGGAGCAGGCGCCCGATGCTTCTGTCAGCGCCGGCGCAGGCCTGTCCGGTGACCGGGCGTCCGGCCTGGGGCCAGGCCGGGTGGTGCTGGTGGGCGCAGGGCCGGGCGATGTGGAGCTTCTGACCTGCAAGGCGGCACGGCTGATCGGCGAGGCCGACTGGCTGGTGCATGATGCGCTGGTGCAGCCGGAGGTGCTGGCGCTGGCCAGGCGGGCCCGGATCATCGCGGTGGGCAAGCGTGCCGGCAATCCCAGTGCGCGGCAGTCGTCCATCAACCAGATCCTGCTGGACTGTGCGCAGCGCGGCGGTCTGACGGTGCGTCTGAAGGGGGGAGATCCGCTGATCTTCGCACGGGCCCAGGAAGAGCTGGATGTGCTGCACGCAGCGGGGGTGCCGGTGGAGGTGGTCCCGGGCATCAGCTCGGCGCAGGCGGCGCATGCGGCGCTGGCGATGCCGATGACCGAGCGCGGGCGGCGACGGGCGCTGGTGCTGGCCACGCCCCAGGTGCATGCGTCGGATCAGCGCAATACGGCAGCGCTGCCGCTGCCCGTGATGCCGCCCCCGATGGATCTGCACCAGGCAGCTGCGCCGGTGCCGCCCTCGCGCCGGAAGGTCCTTTCTGCGGCCGAGATCGTGGCCGATCCGGAGCTGCGTCGCTGGGCCGAGGCCATCGTGGCGGCCGGCAGCGGCACGCTGTACATGGCAGCCACGGTTTCGGACCAGGTGCGCGACACGCTGCTGGCGCTGGGCATGCCGCCGGAGACGCCCACGCTGTGGATGGTGGAT
>CAUVLK010000215.1:0-5156 GCA_963552635.1 uncultured Lautropia sp.
CTGGACGGCAGCTCCTTGAGTGTGCTCGGGCAGCGAACCTTCCTGGCCCACGGCAGGCGCCATGCCCGGCTCTCCGCTCGACGGGCTCTCGGCATCCATCTGCAGATCCTGCTGATCGAACAGATGGCCGCCACGCTTCATCTTGGTGAGCAGGTAGCGCTGGTTGTGGGCATTGACCCCGCCCTTGACCCCTTCACGCTCCACCACGTCGATGCCGGCGTCACGCAGTGCGGCAATCTTGGCCGGGTTGTTGGTCAGCAGGTTGATGTGCGTGCAGCCCAGCGCCTTCAGCATGGCGGCTGCCACCTCGAAGTGGCGCTCGTCCATCCGGAAACCCAGCGCGTGGTTGGCATCCAGGGTGTCCATCCCCGCATCCTGCCGCCGGTAGGCACGCAGCTTGTTGGCAATGCCGATGCCCCGCCCTTCCTGCGACAGGTACAGCACGATGCCGCCGCCGTCCTTCGCCAGCCGCTGCACCGTGCCGCGCAGCTGATCGCCGCAGTCACAACGCAGGCTGCCAAAGAGATCGCCCGTCAGGCACGAGGAATGCAGCCGCACCCGCACCGGCTCCTTGCCGTTGAAGTCCGGATTGCCGACGATGACGGCGACATGCTCGAAGTCACTGTCCTTCTCGCGGAAGACGACGAAGCGGCTGTCGATGGCGTGATCGCCACCGGTGTGTCCGGCGAATACACCCGGCTGGGCAGCCCCCGTCCCGACGGCACCGACCGGCTGGACCCCATCCCTCCGGGCTGCAGCCGCCCGATCGGCCGCCCAGGCGCTGGCCAGCGGCACCGGGGCATCGCTGACCTGTTCCAGCTGGACGGGGCGAGTGGCCACAAAGGCCTGCACCTGCGCCGGGTCGACGTGCATCAGACCGGCGTCCAGCAAGGCACGTGCATCCTCCGACAACAATTGGCAGCAGACCACTGCCGGCGCCAGACGGGCCTCACGGGCCAGTGCCAGCGCCTCACGGGCCAACGGCAAGGGCGGATTGATCCCCTGATGAGGCATCGTCCACCAGGGGCCGTCGCCATCGGGTTTGGCCAGCCCGGTTTCCTTGCCTGGTGCTCCCCAGTCCGAAGCATGGGGGTCCCCCGCCAGGGACAACACGCGGTAGCGCAACTCCAGCGCCGCCTCACGTGGAATCGTGCCCTCCAGCCCGGCATAGGCCCGGATCCATGACAGATCCTCAATATTGGGCTGCTCCTGCGGCGTCATGAGCAGATCGAAAGGCTGCTCGAAGCCCTGGCGTTCCAGGTTATTGCCTTTCTGGGGCAGCAGATTCGACCAGCCTTCCCGACGCGCCAGCGCCTCGATCCGCTGCCCGGACAGCAACAGGTGAAAGTCCACCCTCCCCAACTGTCGCAACCGTTTCCAGCCTTCGGGTGTCAGCGTCTCCACCGCGGCAAACAGCCAAACCTGGGAGGGAGCCAACCACGTCGGCATGTCGTGGATAGCTTTGCGCTCGGCGATCAGGACCGGCCGCCCTCGCCGCAGTTCGGTCACCGCGCGGTCAACGTGGATGGAAAGCCGCTGGCGCTGCCAGTCGGACAGGAAGGAAGAGTCTTCGGTGTGCATCCGACGATTGTATAGAGTGTTTGGCCGGATTCTCCGCGCCAGGTACGCGCGACGACACAGTCGTCGGCATCGATGACAGCCGTCTCAGAACAAGATGCATCCTCCTGAAAATCAAGCCCGGCTGACAAATGGTCGCCAACCGTTGCGCATTCTGCGAAACCGCTGCAACAATAGGGCCCAGGCAACCCCCTTCACGGCATCAGGTCATGCTTGCAAGCTGACCTCATCCCGGGAAAAATTGCCAGCGGCCGGTTTGAGGATTCCAATACGAATCGTTACCATTGCGCGGCACATTCCAGAACAAGCCGCCCGGTAGCGCGCAACACCCGGAACGTCTCGACACCGTCCGTCCGAACGCGCCTGCGTCCGCATCCTGCTGGTTTTCCGGCAAGTCCCAGGAGCACGCCTGTTCGGGTCGTGCTTCTGTTCGCTCTCTTGCCGCATGGGTTCCACCCGGAGACAGCCCCTGCCTTGCCCTGAGCACCTCGCCCCTGATGGGCCGGCCAGTCTCTCGGCCAGGTGACAGGGCAACGGTCGACCCATGCCGTTTTCCCAGCAACCTCCATCCGCTCTCGTGTGAAACCACCGTCCTCCCCTCCGTCGGCTCCGGGCGCCTCCTCGCAGGCCCCCCAGACAGCCGACCGGCGCGAGGCCCGCGCCGTGGATCTGGAATCAGCCCTCGCGCTGGACCGTCCCCCACCGCGCTGGCACATGCTGCCCGCCTTCGGCGGGGTCCTGTTGCTGCATGCAGCACTGCTGTACGGCATCAGCATCACCGACGACGTGCTGCAGGCTGCCAGTGGCGACGATCAGCCCGTCTATGTCGAGCTGGTCAACGCGCCGCAGCAGCAGCCCGTCATTCCCGAGCCCACCGCGCCTCCGCCGCCGCCTCCGGAACCCGAGCCCGAACCTGAGCCGGAGCCGGAGCCCGAACCGGTCGTGGCCGAGCCGCCGCCGGCACCCGAGCCGGCCCCGGTCTACGAGGTGCCCAAACCCAAGCCGAAACCCAAACCGAAACCCAAGCTCAAGCCCAAACCGAAGCCGAAGCCCAAGGAGCCACCTCCGCCGCCCAAGCCTGCGCCCGAGCCGCCCCCGGCCGAGCCTGCACCACCTGCGCCTTCCAACCTGCCTCCGGGGCCACCCACGCCTCCCGTGCAGGGCGAGCCGAATGCGCCGGCCGGTGCCACGCCGCAGCCAGGCTCCGGCACGCCGGGTCCCGCCGGTCCGCCGCCGGTGCTGGGCTCCTCGCAGGTCACCTACATCCGCCAGCCCAAGCCTGTGTACCCGGCGTTTTCCAAGCGCGCCGGAGAGACCGGCAAGGTCATGCTGCGCGTGCTGGTCGACGTGAATGGCAGGCCCAAGGAGATCAAGCTCGAACAATCCTCGGGCTCCGACCGCCTGGACAAGGCCGCCATCGATGCGGCCCGCAATGCCCTCCTCTCACCCCACAAGGAAAATGGCAAGCCGCGTGAAGCCTATGTGCGGATGCCGATCGTCTTCGAACTGGAGAACTGAACGTGAACGATACCCCCACCCTCGGCTTCGCCCACTTCCTGGCGCAGGGCGACATCGTCAGCAAGGCGCTGCTGGTCATCCTGCTGGGCATGTCCGTGGTGTCCTGGACGCTGATCCTCGTCAAGGGCATCACCCATTTCATCCGCAGCTCGCGTGCCGAGCGCTTCCTGAAAATGTTCTGGGAAGCCCCGTCCATGCAGGCCGTGGCCAAGGACATCGCCGCCCATGGCGTGCATGATCCGTTCTCGCGCGTCACCGCCAACGGCCTGCAGGCCATCCAGCACTATGCCCGCACGGCGCAGTCCAACCGCATGGCGGACGCCGGCACCGCGGCCGACCTGCTGACCCGCACCATCAAGAAAGTGCTGGACGAGGAAACCGTGCGCCTGGAGAACGGCCTGTCGGTGCTGGCCACCGTGGGCGCCACCGCCCCCTTCTTCGGCCTGTTCGGTACCGTCTGGGGTGTGTACCATGCGCTGGTCAACATCGGCCTGAGCGGCTCCGGCTCGCTGGACAAGGTGGCCGGTCCCGTGGGCGAGGCGCTGATCATGACCGGCCTGGGCCTGGCCGTGGCCCTGCCGGCAGTCATCGGCTTCAACTGGCTCACCCGCCGCAACCGGGTGCTGACGGCGCGTCTCGACGCCTTCGCCTTCGAGCTGTTCACCTTCCTGTCTTCCGGCAAGACGCTGAGCGGCCACACGCACGTCGACAACAGCAAGCCGCAGCAGGCTGCCTGAGCAAGCCCGTCATTCCAGTTCCAGGGGCGCCAGCCGCCACGGCGGCGCCCCCTCACCGAAGGATCGATCCACCATGGCCTTTGCCAGTTTTGATTCCAAGAACAGCAACACCCCGATGGGCGAGATCAACATGGTTCCGCTCATCGACGTGATGCTGGTGCTGCTGGTGATCTTCATCGTCACCGCGCCGCTGCTGACCAACTCGGTCAAGCTGGCGCTGCCGCGCGCCACCACCAACCCCACCGAGAACAAGCCCACCACGATCGAATTCTCGATTGATGCTGACGGCAACCTCTACTGGGGTCATGACCTGATCAGCCGCGAAGACGCCGCCGAGCGCTTCAAGAAGGCCAGCACCGAGAACCCGCAACCCAACGTTCACCTGCGCGCCGACGAGAACACGCCCTATCGCTACGTGGCACAGACCATCGTCGATGCCTCCAAGGCCGGTCTCTCGAAAGTGGGCTTCATCACCCAGCCCGAAGACGAGAACAAGTAACCCCCTTCGTTCCCTGCCCGCACATCGCCTCCCCCATGCAAGAACCCTTCGCCCTGGACACCCTGACCGCTGCCGACACACATGCCTGCTGGCAGCTGAGCCAGGCACTGCGCTGGCCTCATCGCGAGGCTGACTGGCAGCAATTCATCACCTGGGCGAAGGCACACGGCACGGCCCTGGCCGTGCGTGCTGACGGGCGATTGATCGGCTGCGGGCTGGCCTGGCAATGGGGGCATGATCAGGGCAGCATCGGCATGGTCATCGTCGACGATGCCTGGCAGCGTCGTGGCATCGGCAAGCAGCTCTTCAGGGGCCTGCTGCAGGCCCTGGAAGGCCGTGACGTGATGCTGCAGGCCACCACCCAGGGAAGGCCGCTGTATGAATCGCTGGGCTTTACGGCCATCGGTCATGCCCGGCAGTTTCACGGGCACTGGCAGCCCCCCACGGAAGCCAACACCACGGCCCCCATCACCACCGACAACCTGGCACGGCTGCTGCAACCGCAGGACCTGCCCGCCCTGCTGGCCTACGACCAGCGAGAACGCGGCCTGGCGCGCCCGGCGCTGCTGAAGGCCCTGCTGGCGCAGATGGATGCCGATGAACGCTGTGCCGTGAGCGTGGATGCAAACGGCCGTCTGTGCGGCTACGGCATCCTGCGCCGCTTCGGACGCGGCTGGGTGGTGGGCCCCCTGCTGGCCGATGGCGCAGACCGTGCCGTGGCGCTGGTGAGGCTGCTCACCCAGGAGCGGACAGGCGATTTCGTCCGCATCGACCTGGCAGCGGACACACGCGCCTTTCCGGCCACCTACACTCAGGCTCAGGCT
>CAUVLK010000216.1:0-5137 GCA_963552635.1 uncultured Lautropia sp.
CCGCCCCCGCCGCCAGGCGCCGGCGGGCCGGGTGGCATGTCGCCCGTCACCGTCAGCGTGGTGAGCGCCGAGCAGGGGGCCTTTCCGGTGGTGATCCGCGCCGTGGGCAACGTCACCCCCTACAACACCGTCACCGTGGTGCCGCAGGTGGAAGGGCGGCTGCTGCGCGTGCATTTCCAGGAAGGTGCGCATGTGCAGGCCGGCCAGCTGCTGGCCGAGCTGGATCCGCGTGCGCTGCAGGCCAGCCTGGACGAGGCGCGAGGCACCCAGGCGCAGGACCAGGCCGAGCTGAAGAACGCCCGTTCCGACCTGGCGCGCTACGAGCGGCTCTATCGACAGGATTCGGTGTCCCGCCAGCAGCTGGAGACCCAGCGGGCGCTGGTGCGGCAGCTGCAGGCACGTTCGACTACCGACCAGGCCAAGGTGGACAATGCCCGCGTGCAGCTGGGCTACACGAAGATCCACGCGCCGGTGGCCGGCCGGCTGGGGCTTCTGAAGACCAACATCGGCGCGATGATCGGCCCCTCCACCACGGACGGCCTGGTCAGCATCGTGCAGACCGACCCCATCTCGGTGATCTTCGGCGTGCCGGAGGTGCAGCTGACGGCGCTGCGCGACGCGATGGCCGCCGCTGCCGGCAACGGCCTGGAGGTGGAGGCCTGGGACCGCAGCGAGCAGGGCCGGCTGGCCAGCGGCCGCCTCACCACGCTGGACAACCAGATCGACACCACGACCGGATCGCTGCGGGTTCGGGCGCGCTTCGACAATCCGGGCGAGACGCTCTTTCCCAACCAGTTCGTGAACATCCGCCTCACGCTGCAGACGCTGCCCAGCGCCGTCAGCGTGCCGGTGGATGCGGTGCAGTTCGGCACCCAGGGCAACTATGTCTATGTGGTGCGTGATGACAAGGCCCATGTGCAGGTCGTGAAGCTGGGCGCCACCACGGCCGATCGGGTGCAGATCGTCGAGGGCCTGGCTGCTGGCGAGCGGGTGGTGCTGGAAGGCATGGACCGGCTGCGCAACGGCAGCCCGGTGAAGATCGTGGCCGCCACCGAGGGCGATGCGGATGCCCTGCTGGCCCCGGGGCCGGGTGAAGGCCCGGCCGGTGGCCCGCCGCCCGGACCCTGAGCGTTGCCATGAATTTCTCCCGTCCCTTCATCCTGCGGCCCATCGCCACGTCGCTGCTGATGGTGGCGCTGCTGGTGGCCGGCATGCTGGCCTGGCGGCTGCTGCCGGTGGCGGCGCTGCCGCAGGTCGACTATCCGGTCATCCAGGTGCAGGCCACGCTGCCGGGCGCCAGTCCCGATACGGTGGCGCGGATGATCACCGCGCCGCTGGAGCGCTATCTGGGCCAGATTTCCGGCCTCAAGCAGATGTCCTCGGCCAGCGGCGCCGGCGTCTCGGTCATCACGCTGCAGTTTGCGCTGGACAGTGATCTGGGCGTGGCCGAGCAGGACGTGCAGTCGGCGCTGGACAATGCCGAGAGCCTGTTGCCCGACGGCATGCCGGCCCCGCCACGCTATCGCAAGGTCAATCCGGCGGACACGCCGATCCTGACGCTGGCCGTCAGCTCGAAGACCCTGCCGCTGCCGCAGATCCACGACCTGGTGGACACCCGCATGGCGCAGAAGCTGGCGCAGGTGCAGGGCGTGGGTCAGGTGAGCCTGGCCGGTGGCCAGCGCCCGGCCATCCGCGTGCAGGCCGATTCCGCTGCGCTGAAGGCCGCCGGGCTGACGCTGGCCGACGTGCAGAAGGTGATTGCCTCGGCCAATGCCAATCTGCCCAAGGGCAGCTTCGACGGCCCGGTGCGCAGCACCACGCTGGATGCCAACGACCAGCTGACCACGGTGGCCCAGTACGAGGACCTGGTGGTGGCCTGGAAGAACGGCGTGCCGTTGCGCGTGCGCGATGTGGCCACCGTGGTGCAGGGGCCCGAGGACCGCTTTCTGGCGGCCTGGGCCGACGCCGAGCGGGCCATCCTGATCAGCGTGCAGCGCCAGCCCGATGCCAACGTCATCGAGGTGGCTGACCGGGTGCGTGCGCTGCTGCCGCGGCTGACGGCCACGCTGCCGGCCAGTGTGGACGTGCGCATCCTCACCGACCGTACCGAGAGCATCCGCAGTTCAGTGCGCGACGTGCAGGTGGAGCTGGTGCTGGCCGTGGGGCTGGTGGTGCTGGTGACGCTCGTGTTCCTGCGCTCGGTGCGCATGACGCTGATTCCGGCCGTGGTGGTGCCCATCTCGCTGGTGGCCACCTTTGCCGCCATGTACCTGGCTGATTATTCGCTCAACAACCTCAGCCTGATGGCGCTCACCATCGCCACCGGCTTCGTGGTCGATGACGCCATCGTGATGATGGAGAACATCGCCCGCCACCGCGAGCAGGGCAAGCCGGCGCTGCAGGCCGCCCTGGACGGCGCGAAGGAGATCGGCTTCACGCTGGTGTCGCTCACCGTCTCGCTGGTGGCTGTCCTGATTCCGCTGCTCTTCATGGGCGACGTGGTGGGACGGCTCTTTCATGAATTCGCCGTCACGCTGGCGGTGGCCATCGGCATCTCGCTGCTGGTGTCGCTCACCCTCACGCCCATGATGTCGGCGCGGATGCTGAAGGGCGAGACAGGACACGGCGGAGCAGAACCGTCGGCGCGTCCCGCGCTGCTGGACCGGCTGATTGCCGTCTATGGTCGCAGTCTGGACCGCGTGCTGGATCACCAGGGGCTGATGCTGCTGGTGATGCTGGCCACGCTGGGGCTGACGGTCTGGCTGTACCTGCTGGTGCCCAAGGGCTTCTTCCCGGTGCAGGACAGTGGCGTCATCCAGGTGGTGACGCAGGCGCCCGGCACCATCTCGTTCGAGGCCATGAAGAAGCAGCAGGAGGCGGTGGCCCGCCAGCTGCTCGATGACCCGGATGTGGCCAGCCTGTCGTCGTTCATCGGCGTGGACGGCAGCAACACCGCGCTCAACACGGGCCGGATGCTGCTGAACCTGAAGTCGCACGAGGACCGTGCTGACGACGTGCTCGCCATCATCGACCGGCTGCGCCGCCGGATGGCCGAGCGGCCCGAAGCCGAGCGCCGGACCATGGGCGTCTGGTTCCAGCCGGTGCAGGAACTCTCCATCGAGGACCGCATCAGCCGCGCCCAGTACCAGATGACGCTGAGCACACCCGACACAGCGCTGCTGGCCGAGTGGGTACCGCGCCTGCAGGCTGCGCTGGCCCAACGGCCCGAGCTGGCCGACATCGGCAGCGATCTGCAGAACGACGGCTGGCAGGCCTACGTGGAGATTGACCGCACCGCCGCCGCCCGCCTGGGCGTGCAGGTGCAGACCATCACCGCGGCCCTGCAGAATGCCTTCGCGCAGCGGCAGATTGCCACGCTCTTCACGCAGTCCAACCAGTACCGCGTGGTGCTGGAGCAGGATCCGGCACGGGCCCAGGGCATGGCGGCGCTGGACCATGTGTTCGTGGCTGCGTCCGACGGCACGCCGGTGGCGCTTTCCGCTCTGGCACACTGGAGCAACCGCAAGGCGCCGGTGGTGGTGAACCATCAGTCGCAGTTCCCGGCTGCCACGCTGTCCTTCAACCTGGGCAACGGCCATTCGCTGGGGGATGCGGTGGCGGCTGTGGAAGAGGTGCAGCAGCAGCTGGGCTGGCCACTGTCCATCGAGAGCCGCTTCCTGGGGGCCGCCGAGGCGTTCCGGGCATCGCTGTCGAACACGCTGTGGCTGGTGCTGGCCGCCGTGGTGGTGATGTACCTGGTGCTGGGCATCCTGTACGAGAGCGCCATTCACCCCATCACCATCCTGTCCACGCTGCCCTCGGCCACGGTGGGGGCGCTGCTGGCGCTGCTCGTCAGCGGCCGGGCGCTGGACATGGTGGCCGTCATCGGCATCGTGCTGCTCATCGGTCTGGTGAAGAAGAACGGCATCATGATGGTGGACTTCGCGCTGGAGGCCGAGCGTCATGAACGGCTGTCGGCGCGAGCCGCCATCCACCGCGCTGCCATCCTGCGTTTCCGGCCCATCCTGATGACCACGCTGGCCGCGCTGCTGGGCGCGCTGCCGCTGATGCTGGCCAGCGGATCGGGCGCCGAACTGCGCCAGCCGCTGGGTCTGGTGATGGTGGGAGGGCTGCTGGTCAGCCAGGTGCTCACGCTCTACACCACGCCCGTCATCTACCTGTTCTTCGAGCGGATCGCGCAGCGCCGAGGCCGATGAAGCCGTTCTTTCCGCTGACCTGCTGCCCATGAGCCCGCCCCTGCCGTGATTGCCCGACGCCGATGAATCTGTCCCGTCCCTTCATCCGCCGACCCATCGGCAGCACCATGCTGGCGCTGGCCATCCTGCTGGCCGGCTGGCTGGCGTGGCGACAGCTGCCGGTGGCGCCGCTGCCGCAGATCGACACGCCGATGGTGGTGGTCTCGGCCAGCCTGCCCGGGGCCAGCCCCACCAGCATGGCGGCGACCGTGGCCGGGCCGCTGGAACGGGCGCTGGGCGCCATTGCGGGGCTGTCGTCCATCTCGTCGTCCAGCAGCACCGGCACCACCGAGGTGCGGCTCTTCTTCGACATCGACCGTGACCTGAACGAGGCCTCGCGCGAGGTGCAGGCAGCCATCAACGGCGTCATCGACCAGCTGCCGCCCGGCATGCCCAGCCGGCCCACCTTCCGCAAGCTCAATTCCTCCACCTCGCCCATCCTGGCACTGGCGCTGTCGTCGGCCACGCTTCCGCCCAGCCAGCTCTACGATCTGGCCGACAACATCGTGCTGCAGAAGATCTCGCGCGTGCAGGGGGTGGGCGAGGTCTCGCTGGGCGGCGCATCGCTGCCCGCCGTGCGCATCCGCTTCGAGCCCAGCGCGCTGGCTGCCCTGGGCATGTCGCTGGAGGATGCACGCCAGGTGGTGGTGGCCGCCAGCGCCGAGGCGCCCGAGGGTTTTCTGGAGGATGAAGGCAACCGCTGGCTGGTGGCTACCGGTCACAAGCTGAAGAACGCGGCCGACTTCTCGGACCTGGTGCTGCGCTGGAAGAACGGTCAGGCCGTGCGGCTCTCGGACGTGGCCGAGGTGAGCGATTCGGTGGAGAACCGCTACAGCAGCGGTTTCCACAACCATCAGCCCGCCATCATCGCGCTCGTCACC
>CAUVLK010000217.1:0-5123 GCA_963552635.1 uncultured Lautropia sp.
AACAAGCACCATGTCCACGCCCTTCACACCATCCACGGATTCCTCCCTCACCCCTCAAACCACCCACCGAGTTTCGCTCATCGGCGCACCCACGGACGTGGGGGCCAGTCGTCTGGGGGCGGCGATGGGGCCGGATGCGTTGCGGGTGGCGCAGCTGCCGGCGGCGCTGCGGGCGCTGGGGGTGGACGTGGTGGATACGGGCAATCTGGCGGGGCCGGTGAATCCGCGGGGCGGGCGTGATCCGAAGGCGGCAGGGCTGCGCAATCTGCCGGAGGCAGTTTTCTGGACGCAGGCGGTGCACGATGCGGTGCTGGCGCAGCTTCAGGACGGACGGATGCCGATCATGCTGGGGGGCGATCACCATCTGGCGGCGGGTTCGCTCAGTGCGGTGGCGCGTCATTGTCGCGAGTCGGGGCGCAAGCTGCGGGTGCTGTGGCTGGACGCGCATTCGGACTGCAATACGCCGGATATTTCTCCCAGCGGCAATATTCACGGGATTCCGGTGGCCAATCTGCTGGGTCTGGGGCCTCAGCCTCTGATCGGGCTTTCGGGGCAGACGCCAGCGCTGTCAGCGGAGCATTTCTGCCAGGTGGGGCTGCGCTCGGTGGATGATCACGAGAAGCGGATGATCCGTCAGCTGGGGCTGCGGGCGTTCGACATGCGTTCGATCGATGAGCTGGGCATGCGCGAGGTGATGCACCGGGCGCTGGCGGATGTGGATGCGGACACGCATCTGCACGTGAGCTTCGATGTGGATTTTCTGGATCCGGAGATTGCGCCGGGGACGGGGACGGCGGTGCGCGGGGGGCCGACGTACCGCGAGGCACAGCTGTGCATGGAGATGATTGCGGACACGGGCCGGCTGGCGTCGCTGGACATCGTGGAGCTGAATCCGGCGCTGGATATCCGCAATCAGACAGCAGAGCTGGTGGTGGATCTGGTGGAGAGCCTGTTTGGCAAGAGCACGCTGATCAACCGCTGACCGGGTTGTCGGCAGGCATCCGTCCGGGCTGGCCATCGGCGCCGGTCAGGACGGTGCCTTTGAGCGCCTCCTTTTCTTCCTGCAGGCGCAGGTATTTGGCGTGGAGCTGTTCGCGGCTCTCGTTGAGGTCGAAGTTGATGGGAATGCACTCGACGGGGCAGATCTGGGCGCACTGGGGTTCATCGAAGTGGCCAACGCATTCGGTGCAGCGGTTGGGGTCGATGATGTAGTACTCGGGCCCCATGGAGATGGCTTCGTTGGGGCACTCGGGTTCGCAGCAGTCGCAGTTGATGCACTCGTCGGTGATGATGAGGGCCATGTCAGCGGCTCTCCCTGCGCGGTTCCTGCTGGCGCTTGAGGTATTTTTCCTGCAGGGCGGCAAGCACCACAGGGTTGACGAAGGCGCGCACGTCGCCGCCCATCATGGCGATTTCCCGCACCAGGGTTCCGGTGATGGACTGGTAGCGGTCGTCGGGGATGATGAAGTGGGTGTCGATGGTGGGCTGCAGGATGCGGTTGAGGCTGGCCATGCGGCGTTCGTAGTCGAAGTCGCTGGCGTCACGCAGGCCACGCACGATGAGGTTGGCGCCGATGTCGTGGGCGAAGTCGGTGACAAGCCCGGAGAAGGGCATGACGCGCACGTTGGGCAGCCCCACCAGGATGGCCTTGGCCATGTCGACGCGCTCGGCCATGGTGAACAGGGTGTTGGTGCGGCTGTCGGAGATGGCGACAACGACGGATTCGTGATGGGCAGCGACGCGGTTCACGACGTCCTGGTGGCCCAGGGTCAGCGGGTCGAAGGTTCCGGGGTAGACGACGAGGGACATGGTTCGGAAGTAAGCAGCTGGTAGTGGACCTGTCCGGCCTTGCCGGCGCGGATGACGGCCAGGCTGTTGCAGCCCTGCTGGGCCAGCCAGTCGTCGGTGATGGCGTGATCGGCTTCGACGTAGACGAGGCCGTGGGGCGCCAGCCAGGCCAGGACAACGGGCAGGATGCGCGGCAGCCAGCCGGCCCGGAAGGGGGGGTCCAGCAGGATCAAATCCTGCAGCATGGGCGGTCGCTGGTCAAGCCAGCGGGCAGCGTCGGCGCGGATAACTTCGATGCTGCTCCCTGCCCCGAGCTGCTGGGCGCTGGCGGCCAGGCCGCGGGCGATGGCGGGGTTCTGTTCGACCATCAGCACGCGGGCGGCCCCACGCGAGGCGGCCTCGAAGCCCAGGGCGCCGGAGCCGGCAAAAAGATCCAGGCAATGCCAGCCGGAAAGGTCCTGGCCCAGCCAGTTGAACAGGGTCTCGCGCACCCGGTCGGGGGTGGGCCGCAGGCCCGGCGAGTCGGGCACGGGCAGCAGGCGGCGCTTCCATTGGCCGCCGATGATGCGAATGCGGGAGGACATGGAGGGGTACTCGGAACGAAGCCGTTAGTTTACCGGCTCTGCCCCATGGACCCGCTTTGTTCCCGGGTGCCGATATCCGGCAGGCTGGCGGGGGCGGACAGGCTCTAGAATTGCAGCAACCCACACCGCAGCAGACTCACACAGGACGCACGACATGTTCGGTTTTTTCCGTCGCAAGAAGAAAGAGAAGGAAGATGCAGCCGCAGCCCAGGCTGCTGCGGCCGAGTTTGCCGCCACGGATGAGGCTGCTGCCGAGCCGGCCGGGGAGTCGGCCGAAGGCGGTGAGCCAGCGGGTGCCACACAGGCCCCTGAGGTGCTGCAGGCGCAGGACGCACCGGTCGAGGCTGCCCCCGCCCTGAAGGAAACGGTTGTTTCGAAGGAAGTCCCTGCCCCAGTCGAGGCCGTGGCACCCCAAGCACCGGCCGAGCCAGTGGTGGAAGCTCCTGCGCCTGAAGCGATGGGATCTGCACCGACAGTGGAGGCGCCCACACTGGAAGTGGTGACGCCCGCCCCGGAGACTGTACCCCCTGCGCCGGAGGCGGTGGCGTCCGTACCGGAAGAACCGTCCGTTCCGGCAGTGTCCGAGGATGCTGGCGCACCGACTGCCGGTGAGGCCATGGTCTATGGCGAAAGCGAGATCGTGCCGCCCACGCAGGCGATGCCGGAAGCGGTGCGGCCGGCGCGAGCCGGCTGGTTCGCGCGGCTGCGCGGGGGGCTGGCGCGCACGCGCTCGCAGCTGGGCAGCATCTTCAGTCGCAACCGGATCGACGAGACGCTGTACGAGGAGCTGGAGACGGCGCTGCTGGCCAGCGACACGGGCTATGGCACGACGACGTGGCTTCTGGACGAGCTGCGCGAGCGGGCCCAGCGCGACCGGATCAACGATGCGGCAATGCTGAAGACGGCGCTGATCGACATCCTGACGGAGCTTCTTTCGCCGCTGGAAAAGCCCATCGACGTGGACCGGGCCGATCCGCTGGTGATGATGATCACCGGGGTGAACGGGGCCGGCAAGACGACGTCGATCGGCAAGCTGGCGCGCCATCTGCACCAGATCGACCAATCGGTGCTGCTGGCGGCGGGTGACACGTTCCGGGCGGCGGCGCGCGAGCAGCTGGCGCGCTGGGGCGAGCGCAACCAGGTGCACGTGATTGCCAACGAGGGCGGCGATCCGGCCGCGGTGGCTTTCGATGCGATCAAGGCCGGGCAGGCCCGCAAGGTGGACGTGGTGATGGTGGACACGGCCGGCCGGCTGCCCACGCAGCGTCACCTGATGGACGAGCTGAAGAAGATCCGTCGGGTGATCGGCAAGGCCATGGACAATGCGCCGCACGAGGTGCTGCTGGTGCTGGACGGCAATACCGGCCAGAACATGCTGGCGCAGGTGCAGGCCTTCGACGAGGCGGTGCAGCTGACCGGTCTTATCGTGACGAAGCTGGACGGGACGGCCAAGGGCGGCGCCATTGCAGCCCTGGCGCACACGCGGCGTGACAACCCGCTGCCGGTGTACTTCATCGGCGTGGGCGAAGGCGTGGAAGACCTGCAGGCATTCAGTGCGCGCGAATTTGCCACGGCGCTTCTGGACTGAGTACGCATTTCATCGCTTCCTGGCTGCATTCCGGCGGAAGTGTGTCGCTTTTGGTTGACGCCCTTTCAGTGTCGGGCGACCATGTCACTTGCATCGACAAACGAGGACTACGCTCACCATGCAAGCGGTCATTCTTGCCGGCGGCTTCGGCACCCGGATCAGCGAAGAAAGCGCGGTACGCCCCAAGCCGATGGTCGAGATCGGCGGGCAGCCCATTCTCTGGCACATCATGAAGATCTATGCCTCGCACGGCATCAATGACTTCGTGATCTGCTGCGGCTACAAGAGCCACATCATCAAGCAGTACTTCCACGAATACGCCATCTCGCGTGCGGATGTCACGTTCAATCTGGGCACGAACGAGATGCAGATCCACCGCAACGAGTCCGAGCCGTGGTCGGTGACGCTGGTCGAGACGGGTCAGGATTCGATGACGGGTGGCCGCATCAAGCGGGCTGCCAAGTATGTGAAGGGCGACACTTTCCTTTGCACGTATGGTGATGGCGTGAGCAACGTCGACATCACCGCTTCCATCGAGTTCCACCGCAAGCACGGCAAGGAAGCGACGGTGACGGCGGTTCAGCCCCCGGGCCGCTTCGGGGCGTTCAGTCTGCAGGCCGACCAGACGCTGGTCGATTCGTTCATGGAGAAACCGCAGGGCGACGGCGCCTGGATCAACGGCGGCTTCTTCGTGCTGGATCGCAAGGTGCTGGACCGCATCCACGGTGACGATTCGGTGTTCGAGCAGGAGCCAATGCGTTCGCTGTCGGCTGATGGCCAGCTGGAGGCCTGGCGCCATACCGGCTTCTGGCAGCCGATGGACACGCTGCGCGACAAGCACGTGCTGGAAGAGCTGTGGGCCTCGGGCAAGGCACCCTGGAAGTCCTGGTAAGCATCCGGACAACCGTTGCGTGACATGAAGGGGCGGACATACCGCCCCTTTTTTGTTGCGCTGCGCGGGTTCATCGATCAACAACCGGCTTCTGGACGCCACACGGAAGCACCTGCCGCCGGCTATTCAGAAGAGAACTGGCCTGGGCCCGACGGCCTGCGAATGAACTGCAGAGCGCTTTGGCCAGACATTCCGGCAAGTCTGAAAAACGAAAGGCCCGGGAGAACGTCGGAGCGGTCGTGATCGGCGCCGACGGCGCCTCGGGCGAACT
>CAUVLK010000218.1:0-5106 GCA_963552635.1 uncultured Lautropia sp.
ATGGCCTCGTCAGGTGTCTCGTTGGGCTTGAGCACCACCAGGGCCTTGGGCCGGATCAGGCCCTCTTCTTCGGGCGCGCCGATCACGCTCACCTCGGCCACGGCGTCGTGGGCCTGCAGGGCGCTGGCGATCTCGGCCGGCGAGACGAACTGGCCGGAGATCTTGATCAGGTCATCGCAACGGCCGGCATAGTGGTAGAAACCTTCCGTGTCGCGCCAGAAGCGGTCACCGGTCTTCACCCAGGGGCCCAGGAACACGTCACGGCTCTGCTGGCGCTGGTTCCAGTAGCCCAGTGCCGCCGTGGGACCATTGACCAGCAGCGTGCCGACATTGCCGTCGGGCACGTCGACATTCTGCTCGTCCACCAGCCGGATGCGGAAGCCCGGCACCGGCTTGCCCACCGTGCCTTCGGCCGTTTCAGCCGGGGTGTTGGACAGGTAGATGTGCAGCATCTCGGTGGCGCTGAAGCCATTGAGCACGGGGGTGCCCAGCTTTTCCTCGAAGCGGCGCTGCAGGCTGGCCGAGAGCGAATCGCCGGCCGAGACGCAAAGGCGCAGCGACACCTCATGGTCATCGGGACACTCGGGATCGGCCAGCAGGGCGGCAAGCCCTGCCGGAACCCCGAACAGCACGGTCGGGCGTGCGCCCACCACCTTGGCCGGCGCAGCCCCCGTCAGATAGTGGATGAGATCGCTCACGGTGCGGCGGCCGGACTTGAGCACGGCCATGGCGCCCGCCACCATGGGGAAGATGAGGGAGTTGCACAGGCCGTAGGCGCTGTAGAGGGGCGCCACCGACAGGCAGCGGTCGCGGGGGGTCAGCTCCAGCACGCCCTGCCCGAACAGCTCGCCCATCTGCACCAGGCTGGAATGGCAGTGGATGGTGGCGCGTGGATGTCCGTCGATGCCGGAGGAATAGAGCCAGAAGCAGGGCTCATCGCTGATGGTGTCGATGGTGTCGAGGTGATCGTCCTCGGCGCCGGCCTCCAGGATGGCACCAATGTCGCCGCCATCGGCCAGCGGCGCTTCCGAGACCATCAGCCGCGACAGCGTGGAAATGGAGTTGTGCAGACCATCCAGCGCCGAATAGACCGAGCGCGAGACGAAGAGTGCCTTGGCCCGCGAATCGCGCAGCATGTAGTCGTAGTCGTGCTTGGACAGTCCCGTGTTGACGCACACCGGCACGACCCCCGCCTTGATGGCCCCCAGGAAGATGGTCGGCCAGTCGATCGTGTCGGTCAGGCACAGCATGATGCGGTCTTCGCGCCCCACCCCGATGGAGTGCAGCCCGCGCGCGAAGTGGTCCACTCGCCGGGCCAGTTCACCGTAGGTCATGGCCACCCGCTCGTCAACGAAGGCCACCTGGTCGGCGCGGCCCGCCTGCAGGTTGCGCTGCAGCAGGTCGTGAGCGGCGTTGTAGTCACGCGGGATGCTGGACAGCACCACTTCGGCACTGTCTTCGGAACGCGGCGCTTCCTTGTCCATCGGGCGGTCTCCGGAACGAACGGCAGAAAGGGAAATGGTATGCCGAGAGCGGGGAAAAGTCTGGCTCAGCCCGCCGCCTCAGCTCGCTGCAGGCGGTCCTGCACGGCACGCCAGGCCGGCTCGACAGGCGGCTGCTCCACTAGGATGGCATCCACGCCCAGTGCATCCAGCTGATGCAGCGTGTCATACAGGTGGCGGGCCGCCAGGGCCGCCTCGGTGGGCTGGCGACGCCAGAAGAGCCCCGGCTGCTCCGGAGGCGGTTCCGGGCACCAGACCGCGATGCACCCCATGGGCAGGCTGTCGATGACGGGTGCCTCGGCAGCGGAAAGCGCCGTCGCCCGCCGCTGAAGCAGCGCAGCCAGCGCATCCGCCGACAGCAGCAGCAGCGGCACCGACGGGGCATAGTGGGACGGCAGTGCCCCCGGCACCCGGGGCGCATCCGCTTCCCGCGTGGCCTGTGAATCGGCAGCGCGCACCGGCTGCCCCAGGCAGTCGGCCAGCGCCTGCAGGCTGATGCCGCCGGGGCGCAGCAGCACGGGTGCACCGCGCGACAGGTCGACGATGGTGGATTCCACACCGACCTCGGACGGACCGCCATCCAGCACCAGCGGTACGGCACTGCCCAGCCCGCTGCGCACATGGGCGGCACGGCTGGGACTGATTCGGCCAAAGCGGTTGGCCGAAGGCGCAGCCAGGCCGGTGATGCCCACCGGAGCCAGCGCCTGCATCAGGCGCTGGAAAACGGGATGAGACGAGACGCGCAGCGCGATGGTGTCCTGCCCTGCGCTGGCAAAGGGCGGCGCATCGACCTGGCGCCTGAGCACCAGCGTGAGCGGCCCGGGCCAGAAGGCATCGGCCAGGCGCTGTGCTGCCGGCGTCCACTCGGCCCACTGCTGCGCCGCTTGCGTATCCGCCACATGGACGATCAGCGGGTGGTCGGCGGGACGCCCCTTGATGCGGTAGATGCTGGCCACCGCCTGTTCATCAGCCGCGTTGGCGGCCAGCCCATAGACGGTCTCGGTGGGCAGGCCGATGACGCCACCGGCCTGCAATACAGCCACCGCTTCGGCCAACGGAGCGTCGGTCATCGTGCCATCCGCCACGCCGTTCAACCTTCCACCAGCGGCTGCGCCACCTGATGACCGATGGCAGCAGCCTGTTCGCGCGCGGCGTCCAGGGTGTCGGCCACGATGTTGACATGCCCCATCTTGCGCCCCATGCGAGCCTCATCCTTGCCGTACAGGTGCAGGTGGGCGCCCGGATGCGCCAGCACCGCGGACCAGTCGGGCTCGGTGGGCTCGTGGGAGGCTACGTCGACCTGCCTGCCCTGCTCTGCTGCGCGCACCAGCCGGTTGGCGATATCGACGGCACGCGGCGCGGCGGCAGGACGACCCGATGCGTCCTGTCCCGTGGACTGGTACCACGCATTGCCCAGGATGTTGAGCATGATGACCGGCCGCACCTGCGCGGTACTGCCCAGCGGCAGCCCCGCCATCACGCGCGCCTGCTGCTCGAACTGGCTGCAGTCGGCCGCATCCAGCGTCCAGTGGCCGGAGTTGTGCGGGCGCGGCGCCATCTCGTTGGCCAGCAGCCGGCCGTCTTCCAGCACGAAGAACTCGATGCACAGGATGCCGCGGTATTCCAGCCGCTCGGCCAGGCTGACGGCGGCGGCACGGGCCTGCTCGGCCAGTGCCGGCGACACGGCAGCCGGCACGGTGCTGACCGCCAGGATGCCTTGCCGGTGCTCGTTGGCAGCCAGCGGGTAGACGGCCACCTGGCCATCGGCGCCGCGCGCCAGCAGCACCGAGACCTCGGCCGCCAGCGGCACCTGCTGCTCCAGCACGCAGACGGGAGCCCGGCCGGAAGCGGCGGCAGCAAAGCTCTCGAAGGCGCCACGGGCCGCTTCTCGCGTGGCCACGCGGGCCTGGCCCTTGCCGTCATAGCCCAGCCGCGCCACCTTCAGGATGGCCGGGAACAGCGTGTCGGGCACACCGTCGATGTCTTCAAGAGTCTCGATGACCCGGTACGGGGCCACCGGCACGCCGGCCCCCGTGAAGAAGGCCTTCTCGGCCACCCGGTCCTGGGCCACGGCCACCGAGGCGCCGGTGGGCGCGACCCGGGTGAGCATGGCCAGCCGATCCAGCGCGGCCGCCGGGACGTTCTCGAATTCAGTCGTGACGGCGTCGCAGAGCGTGCCCAGCTCCACCAGCGCGGCGTCGTCCAGATAGTCGGCGCGAATGTGATGATCGGCCACCCGGGCGGCGATGCCGTCGGCATCCGGGTCCAGCACGCAGACACGATAGCCCAGCCGCTGGGCGGCCTGGCAGAACATCCGCCCCAGCTGGCCGCCACCCAGCACGCCCAGCCAGCTGCCCGGGGGCAACGGCTTCCAGTCCAGCGGTGCCGGCGCAGGGATCGGCTCGTGGAACGCCAGTCTTGCGTGCCGGCCGTGGTGACGGGATGGGATGTCGGTCATCGCGGCAGCTCCATCTGGCGGGCGGCCTTGGTCTGGCTGCGACGATAGGCGTTCAGCGCCGTGGCAAGATCCGGATCCGACAGGGCCAGCTGCGCCACGGCAAACAGGGCGGCATTCACCGCACCGGACTCGCCAATGGCGAAGGTGGCCACCGGAATGCCCCGCGGCATCTGCACGATGGACAGCAGCGAATCCTGCCCGTGCAGGTGACGGCTGGGTACCGGCACACCCAGCACCGGCACCGTGGTCTTGGCCGCCAGCATGCCCGGCAGGTGGGCTGCGCCCCCTGCCCCGGCGATGATGGCCTGCAGGCCGCGCCCGGCGGCTTCCTCGGCGTAGGCGAACATGTCGTCGGGCATGCGGTGCGCCGACACCACCCGGGCCTCGTGCGGCACGCCAAACTGCTTGAGCACATGCACGGCGTGCTGCATCACGTCCCAGTCGGAACTGCTGCCCATCACCACGCCCACCACGGGCGGCATGCCGGTGAGGGTCTGCGTGACCTGCGTCTGAGTGTTCGGATTCATGGTATCCCCGGCTTACAGCGACTGGCCGGTCAGCCGCTCATAGGCCTCGCGGTAGCGATTGCTGGTGGCCTCGATGACAGCCAGCGGCAGCGGCGGCGGCGGCGCCTGGCGGTTCCAGCTCTTGATGGTGTCCAGATAGTCGCGCACGAACTGCTTGTCGAAGCTGGGCGGCGAGATGCCGGGGCGGTACTGGTCCACCGGCCAGAAGCGGGAGGAATCCGGCGTGAGGATCTCGTCCATCAGCACCAGCTTGCCCTCTTCATCCAGACCGAACTCGAACTTGGTGTCGGCAATGATGATGCCGCGCGTGGCCGCGTATTCGCTGGCCTCGCGGTACAGCGTCAGGCTGGTGGCGCGGATCTGCTCGGCCAGGTCGGCGCCGATGCGGGCCACCATCTCGTCGAACGAGATGTTCTCGTCGTGCTGCCCCAGCTCGGCCTTGGCCGCCGGCGTGAAGATCGGAGCGTCAAGCCGCTCGGCCTGGGCAATGCCCGGCGGCAGCGCAATGCCCGAGACACTGCCCTCGGCCAGATATTCCTTGTAGCCCGAGCCAACCAGGTAGCCGCGCACCACGGCTTCCACCAGGATGGGCTTCAGGCGCTTGACCAGCATCGAGCGG
>CAUVLK010000219.1:0-5105 GCA_963552635.1 uncultured Lautropia sp.
GCTGCTGAGTGCCTGCCTGCTGCTGAGTGCCTGCCTGCTGCTGAGTGCCTGCCTGCTGCTGAGTGCCTGCCTGTTGCTGAGTGCCTGCCTGTTGCTGGGCCACGGCCGCTGCATGGCCATCAGTAGTGCTCACACTGGCAGCACCATTGCCGGCTGCATCGGCAGCAGCGGCGGACGAAGCGACCTGCTGGCAGGTTTCATCCTTCCTGGCATCGGCAGCGGCCGAAGCGGCCGCACCTGTCGCAGCAGCGCCCGTCGTGGCAGCATTCCCTGCCGTCGTACCACCATCACTGCCGCCTGCCTGGCCCGGTTTTGTTTTGGCAGGCCAGGTCTTCCAATAATGAACGACATTCTGCCCATCCATCACGTAGATGCCGTGATAGACCAGCGACTGAGATGCTGTCCAGTTGGCCGGCACTTGCCACAGGCTGCATACCGTGCGCTGGACACCGGCCTTGTCGCCGCCAGCGTGCTGTTGTGCTCCTGATGACAGTTTCGTGCAGAACTTCACCTCGTTCGGAGCGTCGCCCCGCTCGACCGAAACGCTCATGTACGCACCATTCGATGCGCGCCACTCCTGAATCGTCTCATTGAAGGCCACGACGCCGTCATGCGCTATGACCTTGTCGGATGCAGCCTGAAGCTTCTCGGTTTCCTTGTATTTCTCTTCACCGGTCCTTTCATCGCGGTGATAGCCATACTTCAGCTCGGCATCCGTCTGCAGGGTCAGGCGTCGATCGATGGTATTCTGCCCTTTGTGGAAGACAAAGGCGAAGCTGGCATGGCTGGTAACGATTTTCGCGTCGGCATGATGGCCCTGAGCCTTCCGGTCAGACCCCCAGGTATTGACGACGAAATGCCCGTTCGCCGGCTGCTGGTAGGAAATCAGATTGGGATATTCCGGTGTCTCCACCCACTGGCCGTGCTCCACCACTGCGCCTTGTGCTACATCCTGTGCTGCCAGCTGACCGGCCGAGTAATCGCCACTGATCGGCAATGGGTGGGGGCCGACACGCACATAGGCTGTCTGTGTGCTGATAATCTTCTCGAACAGCTCGGTACTGATGCCAGCTTCGGTAATGGCCCCATTCGTCTGGGCAGTCTGTGACGTGTCGCTGCCGGCATTTCCATTGCCGGACGCGCTGCCATGACCGGCAACCTGAGCGTCATTGGCCGCATGGCCATTCGCTGCAGTCGTCGATCCCGCCCCTCCTGTACTGCCGGCAGCGCCCTGGGCGCCCTGCGTGCTGCCACTGTTGGCCGCGCCGTTCGAGCTTGCGCTGTTGGCCGCGCCGTTCTCGTGATGGTTGGTCTTGGTCGTCAGCCCGCCCGATTCGGTACCAGGCCCGCCTGCAGCGCCCCCATTATCCGAACCGCCACCGCACCCAGCCAGGAACAGGGCTGCCACCGCTGCACTCACCAGCGATGTCGAAGTCGTGGATTTGATCAGCATGTTCTGTATTGCCTCCTATTTGCGAAAGAAACCGCCCACCCATGCTAGAACATGTAAAAGATACAGAGCGTGTGCAATCCAGCCATTGGAATACGCAACGTTTCGTTCCGTATATATCGGAAGATGTGCACAAACCATGCCGTGCCATCGAATCCATCCCGGATATCAATATATTGCGTGAAATTCCTGTCGCATGGCCTCAAGGCTTTACCGGCAATGCACGGACATTCCGTCCCACAAAAAAACGCAGGATTCCGATGGCATGACTGCCACCGGAAACCTGCGTTGCATCAAGTTTCACGTCGTGCCTGCACGACGACATGGCACCGGACGGCGGTCCGGTGCGTCAAGTCAAACCATCACTTCCCCGTCTTGTCGAACGTGAAATGTCCGTCCCGGAAATCCACCGGGATGGTCTCGTTCGGCGCGTAGCATCCTTCCAGCACGCGCTTGGCGATGGGGTTCTCCAGTTTCTGCTGGATGGCGCGCTTGAGCGGGCGTGCGCCATACAGCGGATCGAAGCCCACCTTGGACAGTTCGTCGAGTGCGGCTTCGCTGACTTCCAGCTTGAGGTCGCGCTCGGCCAGGCGTTTCTCCAGGCTCTTGAGCTGGATGACCGAGATGTCGCGGATGTGCTTGGCATCCAGGCCATGGAAGACCACCACTTCGTCGATCCGGTTGATGAACTCCGGCCGGAAGTGCTGGCGCACCTCGCCCATCACGGCTTCCTTGATCACGTCCGGATCGTTCAGCGTCTTGTCAGCCGACAGGCGCTGGATCTCGGCGGAGCCGATGTTGCTGGTCATCACCACCACGGTGTTGCGGAAGTCCACGGTACGGCCCTGGCCATCGGTCAGCCGGCCGTCGTCCAGCACCTGCAGCAGGATGTTGAACACGTCCGGATGCGCCTTCTCGATCTCGTCGAGCAGGATGACGCTGTACGGGTTGCGCCGCACGGCCTCGGTCAGGTAGCCGCCCTCTTCATAGCCCACGTATCCCGGAGGCGCACCGATCAGTCGCGCCACGGAGTGTTTCTCCATGAATTCGCTCATGTCGATTCGGATCAGGTGATCTTCGGAATCGAACATGAAGCGGGCCAGCGCCTTGCACAGTTCCGTCTTGCCCACGCCGGTGGGCCCCAGGAAGAGGAAGGAACCCCACGGCCGGTTGGGATCGGCCAGGCCGGCACGCGAACGGCGGATGGCGTCGGACACCAGGGTGACGGCCTCGTCCTGACCGACCACGCGCTTGTGCAGTTCCTCTTCCATCTTCAGCAGTTTCTCGCGCTCGCCTTCCATCATCTTGGAGACGGGAATGCCCGTGGCCCGCGAGACCACTTCAGCGATTTCCTCGGCACCCACGACGGTACGCAGCAGCTTCGGCTTGCCGGAGACGGCGGCCTCGTCGGCCTTCAGGTTGGTCTCGGCGGCATTGACCTCGGCCAGGCGTTTCTCCAGCTCGGGCAGCTTGCCGTACTGCAGCTCGGCCAGCTTCTCGTACTGGCCCTTGCGCTGCAGCTCGGCCATCTGCGCCCGCAGCTGGTCGATCTCGCCCTTGATCTGGGCGCTGCCCTGCACGGCGGCCTTCTCGGCCTTCAGGATCTCCTCGTAGTCAGCGTATTCCTTGCTGATGCGGGCAATTTCCTGCTCGATCAGCTCCAGGCGTTTCTTGGATGCGTCATCGGTTTCCTTGCGCACGGCCTCACGCTCGATCTTGAGCTGGATCAGCCGGCGGTCCAGGCGGTCCATCACCTCGGGCTTGGAGTCGATCTCCATCTTGATGCGCGAGGCGGCCTCGTCGATGAGGTCGATGGCCTTGTCGGGCAGGAAGCGGTCGGTGATGTAGCGGTTGGACAGCTCGGCCGCAGCCACGATGGCCGGGTCGGTGATCTCCACGCCGTGGTGGATCTCATAGCGTTCCTGCAGGCCGCGCAGGATGGCGATGGTGGATTCCACCGACGGCTCGCCCACCAGCACTTTCTGGAAGCGGCGCTCCAAGGCGGCATCCTTCTCGATGTACTTGCGGTATTCGTCCAGGGTGGTGGCGCCCACGCAATGCAGTTCGCCGCGCGCCAGGGCGGGCTTGAGCATGTTGCCGGCATCCATGGCACCGTCGCTCTTGCCGGCACCCACCATGGTGTGGATCTCGTCGATGAAGACGATGGTGCGACCTTCATCAGCGGCGATGTCCTTGAGCACGGCCTTCAGGCGTTCCTCGAACTCGCCCCGATACTTGGCACCGGCCAGCAGTGCGGCCATGTCCAGCGCCAGCACGCGCTTGTTCTTCAGCGAATCGGGCACCTCGCCGTTGACGATGCGCTGGGCCAGTCCCTCGACGATGGCGGTCTTGCCCACGCCGGGTTCACCGATCAGCACGGGGTTGTTCTTGGAGCGGCGCTGCAGGATCTGGATGGTGCGACGGATCTCGTCGTCACGGCCAATGACCGGATCAAGCTTGCCCGCGCGGGCCCGCTCGGTCAGGTCCAGCGTGTATTTCTTCAGCGCCTCGCGCTGGCCCTCGGCATCCTGCGATTCGACGGCCTGGCCGCCGCGCACGGCGTCGACAGCCGCCTGCAACGACTTGTGGGTGAGCCCGGCCTGCACCAGCAGCCGGCCGGCCTCGCCGCCCTGACGGCCATCGCCCTCGGTCAGCGCCAGCAGGAACATCTCGATGGCCACGTACTGGTCGCCGCGCTTTTCGGCGTCCTTCTCGGCCTGGTTGAGCAGCTTGAGCAGCTCGCGGCTGACCTGCGGCTGGCCGGACTGGCCACTGACCTGCGGCAGGTTCTTCAGTGCAGCCTCGACCGAGCTGCGCAGGGCCGAGATGCGGACGCCGGCGCGCTCCAGCAGCGCACGGCCGGAACCGTCCGGCTGGGCGATGATGGCAGCCAGCACGTGGATCGGCTCGATGTAGGGATTGTCTGCCGAGACGGCCAGGCTCTGGGCGTCGGACAGGGCTTCCTGGAATTGGGTGGTGAGTTTGTCTATACGCATGTTGGTATCTCTTTCAGCAAGGTTGGCGGAAGTCCACAGCAGGCATGGCTGCGGCGTCGAATTCCGCCAAGGAAGGCATCTGGCCTTCCGTTGAGTTCGGAATGCAACAGATATAGGGACTTCCTGTCAGAATTCAAGACAAGTTTTTCAGCGTGAAGGACTGTGACACAGGCAGGGGAAAGCATGACACGGCGCCGGGTGGCAAGCGCCGGAATGACCTGCTTCCCGGTGGGTCACAAGCCCGGCGTGGAGCCGATGTGGGTATGCCCAGTCCCCCTTGATGCCCGCACGGGACACACCGAAGGTGCTTCCTGCCGACCGGGGGACGCCGGTACCATGAAGGGCCAGGGCGTCTGTCACGGAAGCCCTCGAACGCCCTCCTCCCTGCTTCTCCCATGGAATTCCTGAACCACCTGCTCACCGAACTCCAGCTCATCTGGCAAAGCATCTCGGTCACGCACCGGGTGCTGCTGTATGCGGTGCTGGAGGTGGGCAGCATCCTGTTCCTGCTGGGCCAGCGGCGGCCGCCGCTGGCCACGCTGTCGTGGATCCTGGCCTTTCTCAGCCTGCCGGTGCTCAGCCTGGTGTGCTATTTCCGCGTTGGCCCCCGCAAGCACAACCCCCGCAAGATCCGAAGCCCCTCGGGTGGGGAAAGACTG
>CAUVLK010000220.1:0-5090 GCA_963552635.1 uncultured Lautropia sp.
GACCGGGTACCCTCCTCGGCTCATGCTGTCCGCTTCGCTTCCAGAAATCGCCTGTGGGGGCACCCGCTCCCGGTGCGCTTCGGTTCGTGTTGGTTGCCGCTCTGTTTGGGTTGTCTTTGTTGGAGGGCATGCGCCTTTGAGAAGACGGTTTCGACAAGTGCTCCCCAAGCTCTCGTCTCCGCAAGCTGAGAGGCCAAGGGGGCGGAGGTATCTGCCGACGAATCCATTACCGCTTGCGGTTGTGAGGAGGTAGATGCCGCAGTCCCCTTGGCCGGCTGTCGCGTGCCAAGGCTTGTATACGAAGACGCCCCTTCCTCCTCCTTTGGCCGATGGTGGCCTAAATGAGATCCGGCACGCAGACGCACCGCCCCCCTCATGGCATGACGCAACCTCCGCCGGAAGACGCCCCCCTTCACTCCACCCGGAAACTGTTAGAATCAAGGGTTACCCTGAACAACATTTTCAACACACTCAGATGGATGCCGAGCGCTTGAATCAGCTTGAGGCCCGCCTGGAGAACCTCGGCCAGCGGCTGGAGGATCTCAGGGGGTATCTTTGACTTCGACGAAAAGAAAAATCGCCTGACCGAAGTCAACTCCGCCCTGGAAGCCCCCGACATCTGGAACGACGCCGCTGCGGCGCTGGAACTGGGCAAGGAAAAACGCGCGCTCGACAACGTGGTGGGCACCATCGAGCAGCTCACCGGGTCGCTGTCCGATACTCGCGACCTGTATGAAATGGCGGTGGCCGAGAACGACGATGCCACACTGGAAGAGCTGGAGCGCGAGTCGCTTGGCATCGAGAAAGGTGTGGAGGGGCTGGAATTCCGGCGGATGTTCTCCAACCCGGCCGACCCCGGCCCCTGCTTCCTGGAGATCCAGGCGGGCGCCGGCGGTACCGAGGCCTGCGACTGGGCGGCCATGCTGCTGCGTCAGTACCTGCGTTACTGCGAGCGGCGCGGCTTCACCACCACGCTGCTGGAAGAAAGCGAGGGTGACGTGGCCGGCATCAAGGGGGCCACGCTGAAGGTGGAAGGTGAATACGCCTATGGCTATCTGCGTACCGAGACAGGCATTCACCGGCTGGTTCGCAAGTCGCCGTTCGATTCCAGCGGCGGGCGGCACACGTCGTTTGCCTCGGTCTATGTCTACCCCGAGGTCGATGATTCGATCGAGGTCGACATCAACCCGGCTGACCTGCGCATCGACGTGTACCGTGCCTCCGGTGCGGGTGGTCAGCACGTGAACAAGACCGAATCGGCCGTGCGTATCACCCACCTGCCCACCAATACCGTGGTGCAGTGCCAGAACGACCGTTCCCAGCACCGCAACCGCGACGAGGCCATGAAGATGCTGCGCGCGCGGCTCTTCGAGCTGGAGCTGCGCAAGCGCCAGGCCGAGCAGGACAAGGTGGAAGCCTCCAAGACCGACATCGGCTGGGGCCACCAGATCCGTTCCTATGTGCTGGACCAGTCCCGCATCAAGGACCTGCGCACCAACTTCGAGACCAGCAACACCAAGGCGGTGCTCGACGGCGACCTGGACGACTTCATCGCCGAGAGCCTGAAACAGGGCGTCTGACCCCGTCCGGACACCGGATGCCCCTCACCCGGGCATCTGGTGCCCCATTGCCTGCCAGGTTGCCAGGAAGGCCAGCAGCTTTCCACGTTCTGCCCCCGAAGGCTCTGCACCCGCTCCGGTCCAGCCTCCGTTCATCTTTCACTCGATCCCCTTTTTTCATCATGTCCGACACCCGCCCGCAGGAAGCCGCTCCGGCAGCCGGCAGCGACACCGAGCTGCCCATTGACGAGAACCAGATCATTGCCGAGCGGCGCGCCAAGCTGGCGGCGCTGCGTGAAGCAGTGGCCGTGCCCTTCCCCAACGACTTCGTGCCGGCCGACCGGGCGGGTGCCCTGCTGGCCGCACATGACGGCAAGACCCGCGAGGAACTGGAAGCCGAGAACATCTCGGTGTCGGTAGCGGGCCGGATGGTCCTGAAGCGCGTGCAGGGCAAGGCAAGCTTTGCCACGCTGCAGGACGCCACGGGCCGCATTCAGCTCTGGATGAACGATGACGGCGTGGGCGCCGAAGCGCATGATGCCTTCAAGCACTGGGACCTGGGCGACATCGTGGCCGCCGAGGGCACGCTCTTCAAGACCAAGAAGGGCGAGCTGTCCATCCGCTGCAAGATAGTGAGGCTGCTCACCAAATCGCTGCGACCGCTGCCCGACAAGTTCCACGGCCTGGCCGACCAGGAAATGCGCTACCGTCAGCGCTACGTGGACCTGATGAGCAACGAGTCCACGCGCCAGACCTTCATCATCCGCAGCAAGGCTATCGCCGCCATCCGCCAGTTCATGGTGGACAACGGCTGCCTGGAAGTGGAAACGCCGATGCTGCAGCCCATTCCGGGCGGTGCCACTGCGCGCCCCTTCCAGACGCACCACAACGCGCTGGATCAGGCCATGTTCCTGCGCATCGCGCCCGAGCTGTACCTGAAGCGCCTGATCGTCGGCGGCTTCGAGCGCGTGTTCGAGATCAACCGCAACTTCCGCAACGAGGGACTGAGCCCGCGGCACAATCCCGAGTTCACGATGATGGAGTTCTACGCGGCCTACACCGACTGCCGCTGGATGATGGACTACACCGAGCAGGTGATCCGCCACGCCGCACAGGCCGCGCGCGGCAGCACCGTGCTGGAGTATCAGGGCCGTCCGGTGGACCTGTCCAAGCCGTTTGCACGCCTCACCATCGTGGAAGCCATCCGTACCCATGCACCCGAGCTGCCGGCCGAGAAGCTGGATGACGCCGTCTGGCTGCGTGCCGAGCTGGCCAAGCATGGCGTGGAGCCCCCCGCCAACGCCGGCGTGGGCGCCCTGCAGCTGGCACTCTTCGAGGAAGTGGCCGAAAGCAAGCTCTGGGATCCGACCTTCATCATCGACTACCCGGCCGAAGTCTCGCCGCTGGCCCGCTCGTCGGACCATGACCCCGAGATCACCGAACGCTTCGAGCTGTTCATGACCGGCCGTGAATTCGCCAACGGCTTCTCCGAGCTGAACGACCCCGAAGACCAGGCCGAGCGCTTCCGCAAGCAGGTGGAAGCCAAGGAAGCCGGCGACGATGAAGCCATGTATTACGACGCCGACTACATCCGCGCGCTGGAGTACGGCATGCCTCCGACCGGCGGCGTGGGCATCGGCATCGACCGCCTGATGATGCTGCTGACCGACAGCCCGACCATCCGCGACGTGATCCTGTTCCCGGCGCTCAAGCGCGAGGGCTGAAAACTCAGGCTGCCCGCCCGACGGCTGACGTGGCCCCTGGCCACGTCAGCGGCACCGGTCTCAGAAGGTCCGTGCGTACAGGAAGCCCTGCTCGCCCGGATAGGCCGAGCGGTCATCGATCAGGTACTGATCGATCAGCTCCAGCGCCTGACCCCGCGCCCAGCCCTCGGGCGCACGCCAGCTCATGCAATGCAGGCGCTTGACCTTGCTGCTGTCCGGATTCCAGCACAGCCGGGCTTCGCCATCGCGGGCACCGGGCAACAGCAGCATCTTCAGCTGCGCCGTGCCGTTCTGCCAATGCTGCAACACCCCCCAGGAGATCCGCGCATCATGCCGGAAGCTGAATTCCTTGCTGCTGGCAAGATCGTTGCCATCGGAACGGACGACACTGCCCACGCTGGCACTGTCGGTCATCACCGTCAGCGGCACCTTGGTCTCGGCCTTCCGGAAGCGATCCTCGATCTTCGGATCGTAGATGGGGCCACGGAAGAACGGGCTGCTGTAGACGCGCAGACTATAGCTGCCCGGCTCTGCACTGCGGTAGCGGAAGTACTTCGAGATGCACTCGCCATAGACATGGAACATGTAGCGCGTGTGTATGGACGGTC
Organism: uncultured Lautropia sp.; assembly: GCA_963552635.1. Classification (GTDB taxonomy): domain Bacteria; phylum Pseudomonadota; class Gammaproteobacteria; order Burkholderiales; family Burkholderiaceae_E; genus Lautropia. The sequence continues at coordinate 3,892 of CAUVLK010000220.1, forward strand.
CCCCGATCTTCTCGTAGTTGAACGGATTCAGCTCCTGATCGGCTTCCATCCGCGGCAGAACCCGCTCGCCGTCAGGAACCTGGGGCCCGTCATGCGAGGTGCTTTGTTCCGGCGTCCGGCATATCTTCTGATCAAGCATCGTCAGCAGCACATCGCCGCGCACACCGGAAGAATTCTTCGCGCATCCTGAGCTCATGCAGATGATGCTGCCGGTCCTGCGGGCAGACTTCGAGATCTGCGACACTTACCGGTACCAGCCCGAACCCGCGCTCGATGTGCCGATCCGCGCCCTCTTCGGCGTGGACGATCACAGCGTGGGCAGAGAACGCATGCAGGCATGGTCCGCGCACACCCTCGCATCATTCGATTTCAGCGAGCATCCCGGGGGGCATTTCTTCGTCAATCATCAGTGGCCGTTGGTCGGGAACGTGCTGAACGGTGTCCTGATGACCACGGACTGAGGGGTGTTCTCAGGGCAGAACGGACTTCTGTGATTGCCCCCCCTGCTGGGGCCAACGCATCTCTGCGATGCGAAAACTGACTCAGTTCAACGCATTGATCTGTGTCTCGACGATGAGTTCAGCCATGGCCTTCAATGTTGAGCACCGGAATATGTCGGCAAAGGAGATTGACACCTCAAAATGCGCTTCGATCTGGTTTAAAAGTCTTGTCATCAGCAGCGAATGCCCACCGAGATCGAAGAACTCGTCGTGACGACCAACCTTCTCCACGCCAAGCAGTTCCTGCCAGATCCCTGCCAGAACCTCTTCGGTCTCGCCCACAGGCATCTCATACGCCTGGCTGTTGAACGCATCCGCATCGGGTACCGGCAGCGCCTGTCTGTCCACCTTGCCATTGGGCGTCAGCGGCATCACCTCGAGCTTCACGAAGGCACTGGGCACCATGTAAGCCGGCAAGGTCCGAGTCAGATGCTCACGCAAGGTGTCGACACCCGATTCCGCCCTGGAAGCGTCCGCTTCCATCCCCGCCTCTCGGGGCATGACGCCGGAACCTGATTCCGCTTCCGCGTGCGAGGCGCTTGCCGCCATCGCATCGCCCTGCACCGTCCAGTACGCCACCAGTCGCTTGTCGCCGGGCTGATCCTCCCGCGCCAGCACCACCGCCTCCCGAACCTGCGGCAGCGCCGTCAGCCGCGCCTCGATCTCCCCGAGTTCGATCCGCAGACCCCGGATCTTGAC
>CAUVLK010000221.1:0-5087 GCA_963552635.1 uncultured Lautropia sp.
ACACATAGGCACTCTCGATAGCTGCCTTTCCGGCCGCCGAAGCACTGCCCCAGGCCAGCCGGCGGCTGTATAACCCTGCCGTCTTCAGGTTATTTCGGGTCTTGCGACGCAGGCCCGCGCTACAAACATAGGCCAGCCGCCCCAGGCAACCTCCCACGGCATGCAACAGCGGCAGGGGGAGACGCCCCAGGCCCTTCACCGTCCGGACCAGAACGGCAGAAATGCGGCAGGTGTGATCGATTTCCATGGCGTGGCAAGGCACCGTCGCTATAATTTGCACCGCGGTCACCGAGTTAATTGGGACAACTTGCGGGGTGGCCGACGGTCCGGGCGAATGCCCAAGACTGTATTGAAGCAAATTACTGCGTTCCGCTAAAGCGTCGCGGCTTCCCAGGAAGCTGGCAACGCCGGAAAAACGACAGGTTGCACACCTGCCGGCCGTTCCGGACCCAACGCCCAATCCAAATTCTTGCGGGAAAGCCCCCACCATGAGCGAATACCTCTTCACTTCCGAGTCCGTCTCCGAAGGTCACCCCGACAAGGTCGCTGACCAGATCTCCGACGCCATCCTGGACGCCCTGCTGGCCCAGGACCCCAAGTCGCGCGTGGCCGCCGAAACCCTGTGCACCACCGGTCTGGTGCTGCTGGCCGGCGAGATCACCTCCAAGGCCAACATCGACTATATCGGCGTGGCCCGTGACACCATCGCACGCATCGGCTACGACAACACCGAATACGGCATCGACTACAAGGGCTGCTCGGTCCAGGTTGCCTATGACAAGCAGAGCCCCGACATCGCCCAGGGCGTCGACCGTGCCGAGGACGACAACCTCGACCAGGGCGCCGGCGACCAGGGCCTGATGTTCGGCTACGCCTGCGACGAGACCCCGGTGCTGATGCCGGCTGCCATCTACTACGCGCACCGCATCGTCGAGCGCCAGGCCAGCCTGCGCCGCGACGGCCGCCTGCCCTGGCTGCGTCCCGATGCCAAGTCGCAGGTCACGCTGCGCTACGTCGACGGCCGCCCGCACTCCATCGACACCATCGTGCTGTCCACCCAGCACCACCCCGACATCGCCCAGAAGGACCTGAAAGAGGCGGTCATCGAGGAAATCGTCAAGCCGGTGCTGCCGGCCGAGCTGGTCAAGGGTGACATCAAGTACCTGATCAACCCCACCGGCCGCTTCGTCATCGGTGGTCCGCAGGGTGACTGCGGCCTGACCGGCCGCAAGATCATCGTCGACACCTACGGCGGTGCCGCACCGCACGGTGGTGGCGCCTTCTCCGGCAAGGATCCGTCCAAGGTCGACCGCTCGGCCGCCTACGCCGCCCGCTACGTGGCCAAGAACATCGTGGCTGCCGGCCTGGCCAAGCGCTGCACGGTGCAGATCAGCTACGCCATCGGTGTGGCCAAGCCCACGTCCATCCTGGTCGATACCCACGGTACCGGCAAGGTCTCCGACGAGAAGCTCACCGCCCTGGTGCGCAAGCACTTCGACCTGCGTCCGAAGGGCATCGTCCAGATGCTGGACCTGCTGCGCCCCATCTACGGCAAGACGGCCGCCTACGGCCACTTCGGCCGCGAGGAGCCCGAGTTCACCTGGGAAGCCACCGACAAGGCAGCCGCCCTGCGTGCCGACGCCGGTCTCTGATCGGCCTTCCGGCCGCCCCGACCTGCCGTTGCGCAGTCGTCACATGGCATCACCGTGCAACAGATCGGGGCGGCCGTCCCCAAATTGCGGATGGCAGCCTATAATGCCCGCCACCCCGTCATGTCGAGAAGCGTTGCGACCAGGAATCCTCTCCTGGCCAGGCTCGGCCTGATCAGAACGAAACGACGCTTGCATCCCATCCAACGGCTGCAGGCGTCTTTTTTTTGCCCGCAGCGGCACCCCGACCATTCCGCCATGGGTGCCAACCCTATACCGGAGCCCACATGAACGCACCTGCTGCCAAAGACTACAGCATCGCCGATCTCTCCCTGGCCGACTGGGGCCGCAAGGAAATCAAGATCGCCGAGACCGAGATGCCCGGCCTGATGGCCATCCGCCGCGAATACGCTGCCGCCCAGCCGCTCAAGGGCGCACGCATCACCGGTTCGCTGCACATGACCATCCAGACCGCCGTGCTGATGGAAACCCTGGTGGCCCTGGGCGCCGAGCTGCGCTGGGCCTCGTGCAACATCTTCTCCACGCAGGACCACGCCGCTGCCGCCATGGTGGCCGCCGGCATCCCCACCTTCGCCGTGAAGGGTGAATCGCTGGAAGACTACTGGCGCTACACCCACGCCATCTTCGAGTGGGCCGACGGCAAGCCCTCCAACATGATCCTGGACGACGGCGGCGACGCCACGCTGCTGCTGCACCTGGGTGCCCGCGCCGCCAAGGATCCGTCGGTGCTGGCCAACCCGGGCAGCGAAGAAGAGAAGATCCTCTTCGCCACCATCAAGGAGCGCCTGAAGACCGATCCCACGTTCTATCAGCGCAACCTGGACGCCATCATCGGCGTGACCGAAGAGACCACTACCGGCGTGCATCGCCTGCAGCAGATGTCCGAGCGTGGCGAGCTTAAGCTGCGCGCCATCAACGTCAACGACTCGGTCACCAAGTCCAAGTTCGACAACCTGTATGGCTGCCGTGAATCACTGGTCGACGGCATCAAGCGCGCCACCGACGTGATGGTGGCCGGCAAGATCGCCGTGGTGGCCGGCTACGGTGACGTGGGCAAGGGCTCGGCCCAGGCCCTGCGTGCCCTGTCCGCCCAGGTCTGGGTCACCGAGATCGACCCGATCTGCGCCCTGCAGGCCGCCATGGAAGGCTACCGCGTCGTCACCATGGAATACGCCGCCGACAAGGCCGACATCTTCGTCACCACCACCGGCAACAAGGATGTCATCCGCCACGAGCACATGGCGGCCATGAAGAACGAGGCCATCGTCTGCAACATCGGCCACTTCGACAACGAGATCGATGTCGCCTCGCTGTCCAAGTACACCTGGGAAAACATCAAACCCCAGGTCGACCACATCATCTTCCCGGACGGCAAGCGCATCATCCTGCTGGCCCAGGGTCGCCTGGTCAACCTGGGTTGCGCCACCGGCCACCCGTCCTACGTGATGAGCTCCTCCTTCGCCAACCAGACGCTGGCGCAGATCGAACTCTTCACCCGGCCCGACTACTACCAGCCCGGCAAGGTCTACGTGCTGCCCAAGCACCTGGACGAGAAGGTTGCCCGCCTGCAGCTCGACCGCCTCAATGCCCAGCTGAGCAAGCTCACGCCGGAACAGGCCGCCTACATCGGCGTGCCGGTCGAAGGCCCCTACAAGCCCGACACCTACCGCTACTGATGTCCACGCGCGCGGATGTCGCGCTGGTCGAGCGGGGCCTGGTCAGGTCCCGCACGCTGGCACGACGGCTGATCGAGGCGGGTGCCGTCCTCACCGACGGCCCGGGCGGCGAAGTCCCCGTGACACGCGCCGCCCAGCCCATCTTCCCCGACCAACCCCTGCGCGTCCTGGAATCCGAAACTTCCCGTTTCGTCTCGCGGGGTGGCAACAAGCTGGATGCCGCCCTGCAGGCTGCCGGCATCGACTGCACCGGCCTTGATGCCCTGGATGTCGGCATGTCCACCGGCGGCTTCACCCACTGCCTGCTGGCGCGCGGCGCACGGCAGGTGCTGGGCATCGAGGTTGGCCACGGCCAGCTTGATCCTGTCCTGGCCGCCGATCCCCGGGTGCATTGCCTGGAGCACACCCACATCCGCGACGTGCAGCTGGCCGACCTGCGGCTGCCCGACGGCACCGCGCCCGCCCAGGGCTTCGCACTCATCGTCGTCGACCTCTCCTTCATTGCCGCCAGCCACCTGCTGCAAAAGCTGGCCACGCTGGCCGCACCGGGCGGCCGACTGACCTGCCTCATCAAGCCCCAGTTCGAACTGGGCCCCCAGGCCCGCAACCGCCAGGGCATCGTCCGTGCCGACGCCGACCTCGACGGCCTGCGCCGTGACGTCATCCAGCGTGCAGAAGACGCCGGCTGGCAGGTGGACGACTGGCAACGCTGCGCCCTCGTTGGCGGCGACGGCAACCAGGAGTACTTTCTGATCGCCACCCGCAGGCCCTGAACCCCGTCTTCCCCTCACACCATGACCCGACAAGCCCCCTCACTCAGCTTCGAGTTCTTCCCGCCCGCCACCGACGCCGGCGCCCAGAAGCTGCTCGAAACCCACCGCGCCCTGCAGGCCCTGCAGCCCGAATACTTCAGCGTCACCTTCGGTGCCGGCGGCAGCACCCAGGCCCGCACCGTCGAGGCCGTCACCAACCTGACCGCCGCCGGCTCGGAAGTGGCCCCGCACCTGACCTGCGTGGGCGCCACCCGTGACAGCATCCGTGAACTGCTGGACGGCTACCGCGCCCAGGGTGTCAAGCGCCTGGTGGCCCTGCGCGGCGACCTGCCCTCCGGCACCATGTCCCTGGGCGACTTCCAGCACGCCACCGACCTGGTCCGCTTCGTTCGCGAGCACAGCGGCGACTGGTTCACCATCGAAGTGGCGGCCTACCCCGAGATGCACCCCCAGGCCACCTCGCCCGACACCGACCTGGCGCACTTCGCCGAGAAAGTGGCGGCCGGTGCAGATTCGGCCATCACCCAGTACTTCTACAACGCCGACGCCTACTTCGACTTCGTCGAGCGGGCGCGTGCTGCCGGGGTCACCGTCCCCATCGTGCCCGGCATCATGCCCATCCTCAACTACACCCAGCTGTCTCGCTTCTCGGACAACTGCGGTGCCGAGATCCCGCGCTGGATCCGCCTGCGCCTGGCCGCCTTCCACGACGACATGGATTCGCTTCGGGCCTTCGGCCACGACGTGGTCGTGGACCTGTGCGACCGGCTGCTGGCCGGCGGCGCCCCCGGCATCCACTTCTACACCATGAACCAGGCCGGCCCTTGCGCCGCCATCTGGCAGGCGCTCAAGCGCTGACCTTCCCCCGGGCACCGGCTCCACGCCGGTGCCCTGCTGCGCCTCACCTCTCCCCGCGCCCCCTACCTCTTCCTGCGCCCCCTACCTCTTCCTGCGCCCCCTACCTCTTC
>CAUVLK010000222.1:0-5075 GCA_963552635.1 uncultured Lautropia sp.
AGCTCGGCCGCCATCTCGCGCGCCCGTTCGGTGCGTCCTGCCCGGTTGGCCTCCAGACCGGCCAGCAGCGTCGCATCCTGCGGATCCACCCGCAGGCCCACGATATGGATGGTCTCGCCCGCCCAGGTGATCGACACCTCCACGCCCGGGATCAGCACCAGCCCCTCGGCCTGGGCCGCTGCCTGCGCCTCGGGCAGGCCATCCAGCACATCATGGTCGGTCAGCGCCAGCAAGCCCACCCCGTTGGCACGGGCACGCTCTACCAGCGCCGTGGGCGAGAGCGTGCCGTCGGAACGGGTGGTGTGGCTGTGGAGGTCGATGTTGGGGTGATCGGCGGGCATGAGACAGATTGTTGCACGTCGACACCCCTGGACGGTTGGACGACCACAACAGGCGACTGCCACGAAGCCCACCGGATCCTGAATCACCCAGCGCACGTGCACTGAAAGGCAAAAGCTGCCCCCTCCCCGATCCCGGTCCGTCGCCATCTCATGCCGTGGCCCTTCCGCGCCGAGGCTCGCATCCTTCCCCTGAAATGGGTAATGATGAATGAAGATGATGAAAGATGAGCAAATGTAAAGACGTTTTCAGCTTCTCGTGTAACCGAAATGGCTGTCCGGATCTCTGTTATGTTGTCGAGCTGATCCATCACGACCTGTGGAGAGAGCCACCCAATGACCGATTCTTCCAAGCGAAACCGGAAACATCATGCCGGCATGGGCGCACTGCCCTGCAAGGGGGGCGTTTTCTTCCGCGTCTGGGCGCCGCATGCGGATCAGGTCTGGGTGACGGGAGATTTCAATGACTGGTCGAAGACCGCACATCCGCTCGTTCATGAAGACAACGGCTACTGGTATGCCGAGGTCAAGGGGGCCAAGGCCGGTCAGGGATACAAGTTCGTGCTCCGCCATGGCGATACCATGCTGGAGCGGATCGACCCGTATGCCCGTCAGGTGACGAATTCGGTCGGTCATGGCGTGATCTACGATCCGGCCGCCTTCGACTGGCAGGGCGATGACTTCGACGTCAGCTCGCACAACGAACTCGTGATCTATGAGCTGCACATCGGCTCTTTCCATGTGGAAGAGGAAGGCCGGCCGGGCGGATTCGAGACCATGCTGCAGCGGCTGGATCATCTGGTGAAGCTTGGGGTCAATGCCATCCAGATCATGCCGATCGCCGAGTTCGCCGGGGATTACTCCTGGGGCTACAACCCCGCCCACATCTTCGCGGTGGAAAGTGCCTACGGCGGGCCGGACGGCTTCAAGCAGCTCGTCCGGGAGGCGCACAAGCGCGGCATCGCCGTCATCCTGGATGTGGTCTACAACCACTTCGGCCCGAGCGATCTCGACCTGTGGCAGTTCGATGGCTGGCAGGAGAATGACAAGGGCGGCATCTACTTCTACAACGACCACCGCTCGAAGACGCCCTGGGGGGACACCCGTCCGGACTACGGCCGTGGCGAGGTTCGTCAGTTCATCCACGACAACGCGATGATGTGGCTTGAGGACTACCACGTCGATGGCTTGCGCTGGGACATGACCCTCTACATCCACAGCGTGAACGGGGACGGCGGCGAGACGATTCCGGAAGGCTGGAGCCTGATGCAGCACGTGAACCAGGCCGTGCGCGAGCGTTTTCCGGGCCGGATCATGATCGCCGAGGATCTGCACAGCAATCCGGCCATCACCGCCGACCCGGACCGAGGCGGTGCGGGCTTCCATTCGCAGTGGGATGCGCAGTTCGTGCACCCGATCCGCGAGATGGTGATCCAGGCCGATGATGCAGGCCGCTCGATGGAGGCGGTGAAGACGGCCATCACCTACCGCTATGAGGAAGATGCCTGCAATCGCGTGATCTACAGCGAGTCACACGATGAAGTGGCCAATGGCAAGGCGCGCGTGCCGCAGGAGATCAACAACGATGATCCGACGGGCTGGCATGCCCAGAAGCGCTCGACGCTGGCGGCCGGGCTGCTGTTCACCTCGCCCGGCATCCCGATGATCTTTCAGGGGCAGGAATTCCTGCAGGGCGAATGGTTCCGCGACAATGTGCCGCTCGACTGGCACATGAACGAAGAGTATCACGGCGTGGCCCGCATGTACCGTGACCTGATCTGGCTGCGGCTGAACCGGGAAGGCGTCAGTCGCGGGCTGTGCGGCCAATATGTGGCCGTCACGCACGTGAATGATCAGCAGAACCTGATCGCGTTCCAGCGCTGGGACCAGCACGGTGACGGGGATGATGTGATGGTGATCGCCAATTGCGGCTACGAGGCGAAGGAAGGTTATCGCATCGGCATGCCGCAGAGCGGCGAATGGAAGCTGCGTTTCAATTCCGATGCGTCGATCTACAGCGATGACTTCCAGAACACCCTCAGCACCCATCTCACGGCCACGGATAAGGCCCAGGATGGCCTGCCGGCCAGCGCGGAAGTGACGATTGCGCCTTACAGCGTGCTGATCTACAGCCGCGACCCGTCCTGATGGCTGGCTGAACCGGGAGATGGCACATGCGGGGATTCGTGTGTGCCATGCGTCCCCTTCTCCTGTCACTCGCCCGGCCTTTGTCTTCCCGCCATGAAAAAGCCTGCCACTCTGGAAAAGCATGGCAGGCCTTGTCGGGGGCAAGGCAGGCATCCCGGACGATGAAAAGGCATCCGGTTGCCTGTGTGGTGCCCTGTTACCGGCGGTGGCGTCCGCCGGACGACCAGACCAACCGACCTGCGATCATCTCCCTGAACCGGCTCTACACTATCCCTTCAACAGCCATTTCAAGGAGACCTCCCATGCCCCTCTACACCTTGGGCCCCAAGCACCCCACCCTGGCTCCCGACGCCTGGGTGGCCCCCTCGGCCTCGCTGATCGGTGACGTGCGGCTGGAAGCCGGCGCCAGCATCTGGTTTGGCGCGGTGCTGCGCGGCGACAATGAGCCGATCACCCTCGGTGAAGGCAGCAACGTGCAGGAAAATGCGGTGTTGCACGTGGACCCGGGTGCGCCGCTCGTGCTGGGCAAGCATGTCACGGTGGGCCACCAGGCCATGCTGCACGGCTGTACGATCGGGGACAACAGTCTGGTGGGCATTCAGGCGGTGGTCTTGAATCATGCGCGCATTGGCCGCAACTGTCTGGTGGGCGCGGGGGCGCTGGTCACGGAGGGCAAGCAGTTCGAGGACGGCTGGCTGATCCTCGGTGCACCAGCCAAGGCGGTGCGCCCCCTGACGGCCGAGGAGATCGCCGGGCTGGCGAAATCGGCCGCAAACTATCGAGCGCATGCGGCGCGCTACAACAGAGAACTGACAGAATGGATTCCCTGATTCGATTCGGATTCAACGGGCGGGTACGTGGCCAGGTGGTGCGGCTGGACAAGAGCTGGCTGCCCATCGTGACCCATCACCAGCGCTACGGCGAGCGCGACGTGCCGCCCACGGTGCGCGAGCGCCTGGGTGAGCTGACAGCGGCCGGGCTGCTGCTGGCCTCGTCGTTGAAGTTCGACGGCAGCCTGCTGCTGCAGATCCAGGGCACCGGGCCGGCGCGGCTCTTTGTGGCGGAATGCCAGGCCGACGGGCGCTTTCGCGCCACGGTGAAGCTTCAGGACGGCGCGGCCATCCCGCACGATGCCTCGTTCGGTGATCTGGTGAACCCGGACGGCAACGGCCGCTTTGCCGTGACGCTGCTGCCGGCCAGCAACAGCTCGGACGCGTCCAAGGGGCTGGACAACCCCTATCAGGGCATCATCCCCTTCGAGGGGGACACGGTGGCCGAGGTGCTGGAAAACTACATGAGCCTGTCGGAGCAGCTGCCGTCACGGCTCTGGCTGGGCGCCAACGAGCAGAGCGCCTTCGGGCTGCTGCTGCAGGTGATGCCCGGCACGTCCGACCAGCTGGCCACCGACGACGAGGAAGGCCGGATGCTGTGGGAGCAGGTGCAGGCGCTGGCCGACACACTGACCCGCGAGGAGATGCTGACGCTGCCGCCCGAGGAAGTGCTGCGCCGCCTCTTCTGGGAAACGGACATCCGCGCTTTCGACCAGAAGAAGCCCCGCTTCGAGTGCACGTGTTCGCGCGAGAAGGTGGCAGGCATGCTGAAGATGCTGGGCCGCGCGGAGGTGGAGAGCATCCTGGAGGAACAGGAAGGCGCCATCCAGGTGAACTGCGAATTCTGCCGGTTGCCGTACCGCTTCGACACCCAGCAGGTGGCGGCGCTGTTTGCCGATCCGCAGGCGGACGACGAAACGCCGGCGTCGTGAATCAATGCCCGGTGGCCGGTGAATCGGGTGCCGGGTTGATCTGCACGAAGATCTCGTCGGGCTTGACCATGCCCAGACCATAACGGGCACGCTCCTCGACGGCGGAGCGGCCGGACTTCAGGTCCTCGACCTCGGCCTCCAGCCCCTCGTTGCGCAGGCGCTTGCCAGCGTTAACCTCACGCTGCAGCGCCAATGACTGATCCAGCCGCCAGACACGCGACCAGCTGCCCTGGCCCAGCCACAGCGGGTACTGGATGAGTACGAGCAGACCGACGAGGACGACGAAAAGCAGACGCATGGTGGCAGAGGGGTCGACGGCACGCCGACGAAAGAAAATACGGAAAGAAGGGGCAAAAAGGGCCGGCGGGTTTCACCGGCCACGGCCTCCCTTGCGGAAGGCCGCAGCCAGGACCTGTCCGGCCCCGTAGGGGAGCCCGGCACGAAGCCGGGCCCTGACCGCGATCAGCGGCGACGGATGCTGTAGAAGGCGTCGCGTCCCGGGTAGATGGCGGTCTCGCCCAGATCCTCCTCGATGCGCAGCAGCTGGTTGTACTTGGCGATACGGTCGCTGCGGGACATCGAGCCGGTCTTGATCTGCAGGGCGTTGGTGGCCACGGCGATGTCGGCGATGGTCGTGTCCTCGGTCTCACCGGAGCGGTGCGAGACCACAGCGGTGTAGCCGTGGGTCTTGGCCAGCTCGATGGCGGCAAAGGTCTCGGTCAGCGTGCCGATCTGGTTGACCTTGATGAGGATCGAGTTGGCCACGCCAGCCTCGATGCCCTCTTTCAGGATGCGGGTGTTGGTGACGAACAGGTCGTCGCCCACCA
>CAUVLK010000223.1:0-5059 GCA_963552635.1 uncultured Lautropia sp.
CCCGTGTCGGCCACCACGGTGGTGAACTGTCGCAACCGCTCCAGTGCCGTGACCGGCGACGTGCCTGTCACGCCCTTGTCCGCCTGCGGCCCCGCCGGCGCCCGATTGCCACTGTTCGCCATCCTGCCCATCCTCCCGGAGATAGATAGTCTGTGCGGCCATGGCAAGGAAGCGTCCCGCCAGCCGCAGATGCCCGTCCGCGTATCCTACACCGGCTTGGCCCCGATGGAAGACACACGCAGAAAGGAATGGCCTCTTGCGGCCTGCCGCCCATCGGGCGGACAAACGGCAGGCAAGCGCCCTAAAATAGCCCCTTCCGGATCTTCCGAACACATCCTCACGGCTGTCACATCCCCCGAACCGGGCGCATGACTGCGCGGCCACCGGGTGTCGATGGTGGCGCCATGGGACGGCCGATGTCGCCTTGTCCCGCATCCCGTTCCGTGACGTACCTGCCCGCGGGACGTGTTCAGAAGATCCTTCATGCTGACCGGAGCCCAAACCATGCCCTCTTTCGACGTCGTCTGTGAAGCCGATATGGTCGAGATCCGCAATGCGGTCGACCAGGCCAACAAGGAAATCAGCAACCGCTTCGACTTCAAGGGGTCGGACGCCCGCATCGAGCTGAAGGACAAGGAAATGACCACCTTCGCCGATGACGACTTCAAGCTGGGCCAGGTGCGCGACGTGCTGGTGGCCAAGCTGGCCAAGCGCAACGTCGACGTGCGCTACCTGGACGAAGCCAAGCCCGAGAAGATCGGCGGCGACAAGATGAAGCAGAAGATCACCGTGCGCCACGGCGTGCCCACCGATGTCGCCAAGAAGATCGTCAAGCTGCTGAAGGACTCCAAGATGAAGGTCAGCGGCTCCATCCAGGGCGAATCCGTGCGCGTCTCGGGCAACAAGCGTGACGACCTGCAGACCGCCATCGGCCTCATCCGCAGCGGCGTGCCCGAACTGCCGCTGGTCATGAACAACTTCCGGGACTGAGGCCGGGCTCCCGCGCATGAGGCCCACCATCACGGCAGCACCCGCCCTGCTCGACGCCTCGCTGGCCCAGGTGCCGGAAGGCCTGACGCCGCTCTGGTACCGCCAGCACTGCCTGGGCGCCGTGTCGCCTGGCTGGCTGCCACGGCTGGATGCGCGGATCTTCAACGTCGAGACCCGGGACGGCCAGCCGCACGCGCGGCTGGTACGGGTGGAACCGACCCTGCTGCAGCCCTGGGCCCAGGAGATGCAGGCCCGGGGTGCGCTGCCCGGCTGGCGGGGCGAGGCCATCGAGATCTTCGGACCTGATGAGCAGGAACCGCTCTTTCACATCGAACGGTCGCTGCTGCGTCCGCTGGGGCTCCTGCTGCGCACGGTGCAGGTCAACGTCTACACCATCCGCCACGGGCAGCCCTGGCTGTGGTGCGCCCGTCGTGCAGCCCACAAGGCCATCGACCCGGGCCTGCTGGATTCCCTGGTGGCCGGCGGCATCGGTTGCGACGAAACGCCGCTCTCCACCCTGTTCCGCGAGGCCGCCGAGGAAGCCGGTCTCTCGCACGCGCTCGCGCGTCATGCGCTGCCCACCGGCATCATGGATTCCACCAGCCTGAGCGAGGACGACGGCCACACCGTCCTGCACCGCGAGCGCATGCACGTCTTCGACCTGCAGGTGCCGGAGGGCTTTCAGCCCACACACCCCGACGGCGAAACCGAAAGCGCCAGCCTGCATCCGCTGGAGACCGTGCTGTCGCAGGTCCGCCAGGGCCGGTGGACCCGCGAAGGCGCCTGGGCCAGCATCAACCTGATGCACCGCCACCAGAAAGGCATGCTGCAGCTGCGTTGAACGGTCGCTGCGTTGAACGTCAGGGCCCTCACCGTAGTCAGGCTTCGCCCCGCGAAGCCCGCGTGTCAAGCCCGTCAAGCAGAGACATGTGTCAACCGTGATACATACAACCCTTCCTGTTGGGGCCACCTACGAACGGCATCCAACGGCAGACGAACGGTCCTAGGGGAACTGCATGCTCTGTGCGAAAATCTTCACAGATGCAAGCGATTTCCCACCGATACCGTAACAAGCACGGCATTGGCGTATCAATTGCCTCAATCTCCTAAATCTCCTCTCTTCGCCCCGAATCTGCTGCCGCGGATTCGGGGTTCTTTTTTTTCAGGCCTGAACCCCAGCCCTTGGCCGCAGGCCCCGGAAGTTCAGCCCGGAGAGGTTCAGACCCTGGAAGTTCAGAGCCCGAACATTCAGGCCCGGGAAGCTCAGGCCTCGGGGAAGCGCTCGCGGATCCGCTTCTCGATGCCCGGTCCGTCCAGCCCTTCCAGCCGCAGCAGCAACGCATGCTCGCCGTGCTCGATGTAGCGGTCCGGCAGGCCCAGCAACAGCACGGGCTTCTCGATGCCCGCCTCGGCCAGCACCTCCAGACAGGCGCTTCCGGCGCCGCCCATCACCACGTGCTCTTCCACCGTCACGAAGGCGTCATGTGTGGCCGCCAGCTCGCGAATCAGGTCGGCGTCGATGGGCTTGACGAAGCGCATGTTGACCACCGTGGCATCCAGCGCCTCGCCCGCCGTCATGGCGGGTGCCACCATCGACCCGAAGGCCAGGATGGCGATGCGCTTGCCCTGGCGCCGCACCTCGGCCTTGCCGCGCGGCAGCTCGGTGAATTCCTTCTGCACCGGCACACCCGGGCCCGTGCCGCGCGGATAGCGCACGGCTACCGGCGCGTGGTAACGCACGGCTGAATACAACATCTGCCGACATTCGTTCTCGTCGGCCGGCGCCATGATCACCATGTTGGGCACGCAGCGCAGGAAGGCGTAGTCATACACCCCGGCATGCGTGGCCCCGTCGGCCCCCACCAGGCCGCTGCGGTCCAGTGCGAACACCACCGGCAGGTCCTGCAGCGCCACGTCATGGAGCAGCTGGTCGTAGGCACGCTGCAGGAAGGTGGAATAGATGGCCACCACCGGCACCAGCCCGTCACAGGCCATGCCGGCCGCGAAGGTGACGGCGTGCTGCTCGGCAATGCCCACGTCGAAGTAGCGCTGCGGGAATCGCTTCTCGAACTCCACCAGCCCCGAGCCCTCACGCATGGCGGGCGTCACCGCCACCAGTCGCGGCTCGACCTCGGCCATGTCGCAGACCCAGTCCGAGAACACCTGCGTGTAGGTGGGTTTGGTCGGTGGCGTGAGCGGCCGCTTGATGCCCTCGGCCGGATCGAACTTGCCGGGCCCGTGGTAGAGCACCGGATCGGATTCGGCCAGCTTGTAGCCCTGCCCCTTTCGGGTGATGACGTGCAGGAACAGCGGCCCGCGCATCTCGCGCAGGTTCTGCAGCGTGGGCACCAGCGCATCCAGGTCGTGCCCATCGATGGGCCCGAAGTAGGTGAAGCCCAGCTCCTCGAAGAGCGTGGCCGGCACCAGCATGCCCTTGGCATGCTCTTCCAGCTTGCGGGCCAGCTCGTACATGGGCGGCACCACCGACAGCATCTGCCGCGCCACGTCGCGTGCCTTCACCAGCGGCCGTGCCGACAGGATGCGCGCCAGGTAGTGGTTCATCGCCCCCACCGCCGGCGAGATCGACATGTCGTTGTCGTTCAGGATCACCAGCAGGTCCACATCGCGCATGACCCCGGCGTTGTTCAGCGCCTCGAAGGCCATGCCGGCGCTCATCGCCCCGTCGCCGATCACCGCCACGTGCCGCCGCCGCTCGGGCCCCAGGTTCTCGCCCAGGTTGCGCGAGGCCACCGCCATGCCCATCGCCGCCGCAATGGAGGTGGACGAATGCCCCACCCCGAAGGTGTCGTACTCGCTCTCGGTGCGCCGCGGGAAGCCCGACAGCCCCTGATACTGGCGCAGCGTGGCCATCTGGTCGCGCCGTCCGGTGAGGATCTTGTGCGGATAGGACTGATGCCCCACGTCCCACACCAGCCGGTCACGCGGCGTGTTGAACACGTAGTGCAGCGCGATGGTCAGCTCCACCGTGCCCAGGTTGGACGACAGGTGACCGCCCGTGCGCGACACGGCATTGACGATGAAATCCCGCAGCTCGTCGGCCAGCGCCGGCAACTGCTCGCGGCTCAGGCCGCGCAGGTCGGCCGGGCTGTTGATGCAGGCCAGCAACTTCTCGGTCTGGGGCGTGGCGTCTTCGCTCATCTCAGTGGCAGGTGATCTTCTATTCCGTTGCAGCGCGTGTCCGGGAGCCGCATGGCGTCGATCTCCCGGCACGTGCCATGGTCAGGTCAGTGCAGGCGCTCGACAATGAAATCTGCCAGCATCCGCAGCCGGTCGGCACGCGGCCCCAGCGCCTGCAGGCAGGCATGCGCCTGGGCATGCAGATCGGCAGCCAGCGCACGCGCGCCCTCCAGGCCCAGCAGCGACACGTAGGTGGGCTTGTCCTGCGCCTGGTCCTTGCCAGCCGTCTTGCCCAGCGTGGCCGAATCGGCCGTCACGTCCAGGATGTCGTCGACCACCTGGAAGGCCAGCCCGATGGCCCGACCATAGCGCTGCATCGCCTCGGCCAGATCTGCCGACGGCTGGCCGCCCGCCAGCAGGCCCAGCTCGACCGAGACCGACAGCATCGCCCCGGTCTTGGCCCGGTGCATCGCCTCCAGCTGGGGGCGTGAAAGCCGCAACCCCACCCCCTCGATGTCCAGCGCCTGGCCGCCAGCCATGCCCCACGAGCCCGCCGCACGCGCCAGCGCGGCCACCATCGTGGCTGCCGGCACCCGGGCCGCCTGCGGCTCGCCCTCGACCAGGGGCGCCACCAGCACCTCGAAGGCCAGCGCCTGCAGCGCATCGCCCACCAGCATGGCCATGGCTTCGCCATACTGACGATGCACCGTGGGTTTGCCCCGGCGCATGTCGTCGTTGTCCATGGCCGGCATGTCGTCATGCACCAGCGAATAGACGTGGATGAGTTCCACCGCACAGGCAGCGCCGTCCAGCACGCGGGCATCGGCGCCCACCAGTTCGCCGGCCGCGTAGACCAGCAGCGGACGCACCCGCTTGCCCCCGCCCAGCACCGCATAGCGCATCGCCTCGTGCAGCCGATCAGGGGCCAGGC
>CAUVLK010000224.1:0-5034 GCA_963552635.1 uncultured Lautropia sp.
TGTCCCGCAGCAGACCCACGAGCGACCGGGTCATGGCCCCGGTTACGGCGGATCCCAGGGCTGGAGCGATGGCAGTGCCGAACACGCGGGCTACCAGGGCTTCGAGGCACGGCACGCCCCGGAAGCGCCGGACATGCTGGATGACGGCACGGGCGACTATCTGGATGATGGGTCCGACCCCGAAGGTTCGGGTGACGACGGCAACACCAACGCGCCGGCCCGCAGCTTCGGCGGGCTGGGTGGGCAGATGCCCAACGAGCGCTCACGCCTGAATCCGGGGCTGACCTTTGCGGCCTTCGTGAACGGCAAGGCCAACGACCTGGCGCGGGCCGCTGCCCTGCAGGTGGCCGACCGCCCCGGCAGTGCCTACAACCCGCTCTTCATTCACGGTGGCGTGGGCCTGGGCAAGACCCACCTGATGCAGGCGGTGGGCAACGCCATCCAGCAACGTGAATCGCGAGCAATCATCCGCTACATCTCGTCAAACCAGTTCGTGCAGGACCTGATCCAGGCCATCCGGCGCAACGCCATCGACCGCTTCAAGCACTATTACCAGTCGCTGGATGTGCTGCTGATCGACGACATCCAGTTCCTGTCGGACAAGCAGCGCTCGCAGGAAGAGTTCTTCCATGTGTTCGAGACGATGACGATCAACCAGCGGCAGATCGTCATTACCTGCGACACCTACCCGAAGGAGCTCAAGGGCATCGACGACCGGCTGATCTCGCGTCTGAACTCGGGCCTGATCGTGGCCATCGAGCCGCCGGAGCTGGAGATGCGGGTGGCCATCCTGCAGCGCAAGGCCGAGCAAGCGCGCATTCGTCTGCCCGACGATGTGGCCTATTTCATCGCCAAGAACATTCGCCGCAACGTGCGGGAACTGGAAGGCGCCCTGCAGCGCGCCATTCATTATGCATCATTCAGATCCTCGCCCCTGACGCTGGAACTGGTGAAGGAAGCGCTGAAAGACCTCATCTCCTTCAATCGTGGTCAGATCTCCATCGATTTCATCCAGAAGACGGTGGCCGAGTACTACAAGATCAAGCAGGCCGACATGTACTCGAAGCGCAAGCCGGCCAAGATCGCCCTGCCCCGTCAGATCGCCATGTACCTGGCCAAGGAGCTGACCCAGAAGAGCCTGCCGGAGATTGGCGATGCCTTCGGGGGCAAGGATCACACCACCGTTCTGTATGCTGTACGCAAAATTACAGAATTACGAGCCCACGACGAGGACCTGAACAAGCAGATCCACGTGCTGGACCAGACCCTGCGGGAGTACCTCTAGAGTCAGTCCCTGGCGACGCGTCGAAGGGGACGACAGTCCGCAGACCCGCTTTTCATGAAGGCCCCTGAACCCGGCTGACGACGGGTTAACATCGCAGCTCGTCGCCGATTGTGGATAACCGGAAGATATCCCCAGACCACCCGACAAGCGCGTCGCCAGCGGCAGTGGTAGAGTTATCCACAATGTTGGACACCGGATGTCCGGATTTCGAGTCATCGAATGCCTAGAATTCAGGCAAATCTGCCTGAAAAACAGGCAACGGACGCAGGTTGTGCACAACCGGTCAGCAAGCAGGTGAGCCCATGACCGGCAAAATGTGGACAAACCGGGGTTTCGGGCAGGAGGCCGGAAATGTCCACAATCCGACGACTCGGCAATCCCGCCGTCCCCACATCGTTTCTCATCGTGAAGATCCAGTCTACAAGCGCCTCGCCAAGGTTATCCACAGGGCATCGACGCCTCTAAACAACAACAACATTAAAAGATATAGATAGATCTTCAGAAACGGAAAGACATCAGGAAAAGACGCCATGCAGATCATTCATGCCCCCCGGGACGCCATCCTGAAACCCTTGCAGACCGTGGCAGGCATCATCGAGAAACGGCACACCCAGCCGATCCTGGCCAACGTGCTGATTCGTCAGCAAGGTGAAGCCGTGACGTTCACCGGTACCGACATGGAGATCCAGGTCCGGACACAGGCCAGCATCGGTGCCGGATCCGGCAGCACGGCCACGACCGTGTCGGCCAAGAAGCTGATCGACATCCTGCGGGCCCTGCCGGATACGGACGTCACCATCGAGCTCAACGGCAACAAGCTGAACCTGAAGACGACCCGTTCACGCTTTGCGTTACAGACACTGCCGTCCGAAGACTTTCCGGTGATGAAGGCAGGAGCCACCGACCAGGCTGGCCCAGGATCGGGTTCGGCAGGAGACGGAAGCACGGCCGATCTTCGCGCCGATGTGACGCTGTCCCAGAAGAAGCTTCGTCACCTTCTGCAGATGGTCCACTTCGCCATGGCCCAGCAGGACATCCGCTTCTATCTGAATGGCCTGCTGCTGGTGCTGAGCCCGGCCGGAATGCGCGCCGTGGCCACGGAAGGGCACCGACTGGCCTTCTGCGAGGATGTGGAGGTCCATGCCGCCGGCCAGGCGGATGCGATCCTGCCGCGCAAGTCGGTGCTGGAGCTGCTGCGGCTGCTGGGCGACAGCGACGAGCCGGTGCGGATGGAGATCATCGGCACCCAGGTGCGGCTGCGCTTTGGCGACATCGAGTTCATCAGCAAACTGCTGGAAGGCAAGTTCCCCGACTACCAGCGGGTGATCCCGAAGGGCTACCAGAAGGTCATCGAGCTGGAACGCGAGACCCTGGCCCAGGCGCTTCAGCGGGCCTCCATTCTCAGCAACGAGAAGTTCCGCGGGGTGCGGCTGGGCCTGGCGCCGGGCCGCCTGGGCATCCAGAGCAGCAACACCGAGCAGGAAGAAGCCTCGGAAGAGATTGATATCGACTATGGTGGTGCACCTCTCGATATCGGCTTCAACGTCTCCTATCTGCTGGATGTGCTGGGCACGCTGAAGACGGACCGGGTGACGATGGCCTTCGGTGACGCCACCTCCAGCGCGCTGCTGACGCTGCCGGGTGACGAGAGCTTCCGTTACGTGCTGATGCCGATGCGGATCTGAGTGCCGGATCGCCCTGCCCGCCTCATGGGTTCACCATGAGGTTCGGAGGCCCGCCGCCTGCCGGATCCGCTGCCCGCGGTTGCCTCCGGGGCAACGTCCCTGTCGTGTTTCGGACCTTGCCGGGCGGTTTCAGGCCGGAAAGGGGGCGCCGGCCTGTTATGCTGTCGAATTGGCCGCCGTGTGCCTGCGGTCTGCCTATGCCTTCATGGATGATTCATGTCTGACACGATGGATACCGATGCGATGAACCCGGAACAGCCGTCCGGGGGCAAGCCCCAGGGCGACGGGCCCGGGTACGACTCCTCCTCGATCCAGATCCTGGAGGGGCTGGAAGCGGTGCGAAAGCGCCCGGGCATGTACATCGGCGATACATCCGACGGCACCGGCCTGCATCACCTGGTGTTCGAGACGGTCGACAACTCGGTGGACGAGGCGCTGGCCGGCTATTGCGACGAGATCCTGGTGACGATCCACGCCGACGAGTCGATCTCGGTGCGTGACAACGGCCGGGGCATTCCCACCGACGTGAAGTGGGACGACAAGCACGATCCCAAGCGCAGTGCGGCCGAGATCGTGATGACCGAGCTGCACGCCGGCGGCAAGTTCGACCAGAACAGCTACAAGGTCTCGGGCGGCCTGCACGGGGTGGGGGTGTCGTGCGTCAACGCGCTGTCGCGCTGGCTCAAGCTCACCATCAACCGCAACGGCAAGACCCATTTCATCGAGTTCGAGCGTGGGGTTCCCAAGGATCGCGTCATCGAGGAAAAGGACGGCGTGGCCATCTCGCCCATCAAGGTGCTGGGCGACACCACCCGGCGTGGCACCGAGGTGCACTTCCTGGCTGACGACACGATCTTCTCCAAGGTCGAGTACCACTACGAGACGCTCTCCAAGCGCCTGCGCGAGCTGTCGTTCCTCAACAATGGCGTGCGTATCCGCCTGCAGGACCTGCGCAACAACAAGGAAGAGGATTTCGCCTTCGCGGGCGGCGTCTCGGGCTTTGTCGAGTACATCAACCGCGCCAAGAACGTGCTGCACCCCAACATCTTCCACATCCGGGGCGAGAAGGATGGGGTGACGGTGGAGGCCGCACTGCAGTGGAACGACGGCTACAACGAGCAGGTGCTGTGCTTCACCAACAACATTCCGCAGCGTGACGGCGGCACGCACCTCACCGGCCTGCGCGCGGCCATGACGCGGGTCATCAACAAGTACATCGAAGAGAACGAGATCGCCCGCAAGGCCAAGGTCGACACCTCGGGCGACGACATGCGCGAGGGCCTGACCTGCGTGCTGTCGGTGAAGGTGCCCGAGCCCAAGTTCTCGTCGCAGACCAAGGACAAGCTGGTCTCCAGCGAAGTGCGGGCGCCCGTCGAGGAGGTTATTGCACGCGGGCTGGAAACCTACCTGCTGGAAAAGCCCAACGACGCCAAGATCATCTGCAGCAAGATCGTCGAGGCGGCGCGGGCCCGCGAGGCGGCCCGCAAGGCACGCGACATGACGCGCCGCAAGGGCGTGCTGGACGGCATCGGCCTGCCCGGCAAGCTGGCGGACTGCCAGGAACGTGATCCTGCCAAGAGCGAGCTGTTCATCGTGGAGGGCGACTCGGCCGGCGGTTCGGCCAAGCAGGGGCGCGACCGCAAGTTCCAGGCCATCCTGCCGCTGCGCGGCAAGGTGCTCAACGTCGAGAAGGCCCGCTTCGACAAGCTGCTGGCTTCCGAGCAGGTGGCCACGCTGATCACCGTGCTGGGCACAGGCATCGGCTCTGGCCTGGGGTCCGACGACTTCAAGATCGAGAAGCTGCGCTATCACCGCGTCATCATCATGACCGACGCGGACGTGGACGGCAGCCACATCCGCACGCTGCTGCTCACGTTCTTCTACCGGCAGATGCCCGAGTTGATCGAGCGTGGCTACATCTACATCGCCCAGCCGCCACTCTACAAGATCAAGCAGGGGCGCGAGGAGCGCTACCTGAAGGACGACTTCGAGCTGGACCAGTACATGCTGAACCTGTCGATGATGCAGGCGTCACTGGTGCCGGCCCGGGATGCCGAGCCCATC
>CAUVLK010000225.1:0-5012 GCA_963552635.1 uncultured Lautropia sp.
GCCATAGGCCTGGTAGAGCATTTCCAGCACCGGGGCGATGACCAGCGCACCGACTACGCAGCCGATGATCAGTGCCACCTGTTGCCGCCAAGGCGTGGCATGCACCAGCCAGCCCGTTTTCAGATCCTGCAGATTGTCGTTGGAGACCGAGGCCACCGCGACGACGGCCGTGCCGGAGAAGAGGGTCAGCGCAACCATGAACTGGCGGCTGCCTTCGTCGGCAAACAGGTTGGAGGATTCGCCGATCAGCAGCAGCACCAGCGAGATGATGACTAGCGAGATGATGCCGATGCCCGAGATGGGGCTGGAGGACGAGCCCACCAGGCCTGCCATGTAGCCGCAGGCGGCCGCCACCAGGAAGCCGATGAAAAAGGTCAGCGCGGTGCACGCCACCACCAGCAGCCAGCCCAGGCCGTTAGGGATGGAGGCGGCATCCACGAAGTGATGGAAGCCCAGGCCCAGCATCAGCAGCATGCCGACAGACCAGGCGATCATGGCCGTGGGGCTGAGGTCCTGCTCGATGCGGTTGCGGCCTTGCTCGTGCTTGCCGCTCATGGCCTTGAAAGAGAGCTGCATGCCTTCGATCATGGGTTTGAGCAGCGTGATCAGCGTCCAGATGGCAGCCACGCCGATGGTGCCGGCGCCGATGAAGCGTACCTTGTTCTTCCAGAGCGAGAGTGCGTACGACGCCATGTCCATGTCGGCTGGTTGCGGGGTCACGGACGAGAAGTAGGGCACCAGCGCGCCCCAGGCGATGGCGATGCCCAGCAGGATGGCGATACCGCAGGCCAGGTTCACCAGGAAGCCGGCCCCCAGCAGTGCCAGCGAATAGCCCATGGGCAGCTGGAAGATGGCGGTGCCACTCTTGAACCAGTAGCTGGCGCTGTCGGCCATGACGCGCAGGCCGTTGGCGCAGAAGCTCACCAGGCCGGAGATGGCACCGCCCAGTGCGATCTCGCGGATGCCGCTGTCCGCCGAACCGTCTTCGGCGTGTTCCTGGCTGCCGGCCTTCAGGATCTCGGCCGCTGCCACACCCTCGGGGTAGGGCAGCGGGCTGTTGACCACCATGGCGTGGCGCAGCGGGATGGTGAAGATCACGCCCAGGATGCCGCCCGAGGTACACAACAGCACCGTCTGCCAGAACGGGAAGCCGCTCCAGTAGCCGGCCATCAGCAGGCCGGGCAGGATGAAGATCACCGAGGACAGCGTGCCGGCAGCCGATGCCTGGGTCTGCACCATGTTGTTTTCCAGGATGTTGCTGCCGCGCGCAAAGCGCAGCAGCGCCATCGAGATCACCGCGGCCGGGATGGACGAGGCGAAGGTCAGACCCACCTTCAGACCCAGGTAGACGTTGGAGGCCGTGAACACGACCGTGATCAGTGCGCCCAGCACCATGCCGCGCAGTGTCAGCTCGCGGTAATTGGCATAGGGGTCCGGACTGGCCGGAGGGGCAGAAGCGGCGGACATCGTTGGTTCTCCTGGGTTGTCGATCTGGGATGCCATCGCCAATGCGGGCCGGCGGCATGTATGTCCGGAATGAATCGGCTTGCTCGAATCCTCCGGATGCGGGCTGCATCCGGTCTGGGCTGAAAGATCGGGACCCGAAAGCGCAGGCCCCCGCGATCTGCTCAGCCCTGTGTCTTGTTATCGGTGCCGGCGACGCCAGGCCAGTAGTGGCTGTCCGGCAGTGCCCGCGCGCCGAAGATGGCCTGGCCCACGCGCACGACGGTCGCGCCTTCCTCGATGGCGATCTCGTAGTCGCCCGACATGCCCATCGACAGCTCGTCGAAGGACAGGCCGGCCGGTGCCTCCTGACGCAGCCGGTCACGCAGCGAGCGCAGCAAGATGAAACACTGCCGCACCCGTTCGGCCTCGCTGGAAAAGAGCGCCAGCGTCATCAGCCCGCGCACGCGCAGTGCCGAGAAACCAGGCAGCGCCTGCACGAAGGCCGGCACATCCTCGGGTGACAGTCCGAACTTGCTGGGCTCGCCCGACGTGTTGACCTGCACGAACACATCCAGCGACCGTCCCTCGGCCTGCAGCCGCTTGTCCAGGGCCTCGGCCACCCGCAGGCTGTCCAGCGCCTGGAATTCGGCTGCAAAGCGCGCCACCACCTTGGCCTTGTTGGTCTGCAGATGCCCGATGACCGACCACTTCAGACCGGTGAGATCCTGCATGGCCTGCCACTTGCCATAGGCTTCCTGCACCTTGTTCTCGCCCAGAAAGCGGCAGCCGGCCGCATAGGCCGCCCGGATCGCATCCTCACCCTTGGTCTTGCTGACCGGCAGGAGTCGCACCGTGGCCGGATCACGCCCCACGCGTTGGCAGGCAGCCTCAATGCGGGCATGCACCGCCGCCAGGTTGTGTCGAAAGTCGTCCACGGTGGTGGCCTGCGGGTACTGGCCATGCTGGTCGTGGGCGGTCTGGGTGTTGGTGGGTGGGAGGCTGGAAGAAAGTTCGTTCATGGCGGGACCAGGGGCGGCAAGTGCCCCGATCAGATGGGGAGGCAATTCTGACTGCATGATTCTATCGCTCCACGAGGGAGCGGGCCGGTCTGAACGGGCCGGCGTCACATTTGCCGGACAAACACATAGATGGAATGGGAGATCAGAAACCCAAGGCAGGTTCATGGGTATTCGATGGTTACCATGATCAATAAATCAGACTCTTGCTCAGAGGTGCGATGATCGGGCAAACGGGGGGTTCATTTGTTGCATCGGCATGCATGATATGAAATGACTTGTGAATCCACTTCTGATGAGCTCCCGTTCCTGATCGGCACCTCCATTTGTTTTCCTTGTATTCCTGAGAGGTGTTCTGTGAAAGATGTTCGTTTTTCTCTGTTTCGTCGCGTGAATGGTGCGTGCCTGTTGGGTTCGGGCCTGATATTGGCCTCCGGCATGGTCTGCGCGCAGGAAAGTGGCGGCAGTGGCGTGATCGTTGATCCAGCATTGCAGTCGTCCTCGGCAGATGTCACGCAGGGGCAGACCGGTCAGCAGGATGACAAGCCGAAATACTCGCTGGGTGCAGGTCTTGCAACGGGTCCGCGCTACATGGGTTCCGACGAGACGACGACAAGTTTCGCGGGAATATTTTCTGTGGAATATGGTCCGTTCTTTCTGGATTCGATGCGTGGGCTGGGGGCGCAGTACAGCACGTCATTCGGAACGCATCTGACAGCTGCGCTGGCCTACGATCCAGGCCGTGGCGACAAGCGGGACGAGGGCGGCAACTATTGGAGTAGTGGTGCCAAGGAGCTGGAAGGCATGGGCAGGATCAAAACCAGCGCCACCATCAATCTGGATCTTTCCCAGGACGTGACCGATTGGCTGGCCGTGAATGTAGGCGGCGAGTTTGCCATTGCGGGGCAGAAGCACCGGGGTAATCAGTACACGGCGGGGCTGACGCTGCGTCCGTGGATGACGGAGACGGACCAGGTGGAGGTTAGTGTCGCCGCACTATTGGGGGACGAAGACTACAACCAGACCTATTTCGGGGTGACGCCGGAGCAGGCGCTGCGCAGCCGCTATGGGCGGTTCAATGCCGAGAGCGGCATCTATGCATCATCGGTCGGGGTCAGCTGGATGCACATGATCGACGAACACTGGTCCACATTGGCAGCGGGTGAGTACCAGCAGTTTTCCAGCAAGATCAAGAAGAGTCCCATCGTGCGGGACAACTCCGGTGTGACGGCAGTGGTAGGTGTCAGCTACACCTTCTGACCGGACTTGCTGTTGCGAATCCCGCTGATGACGTGCCCCGTGGGCGCTTGGGCGCTATGGGCCGATTCGCAGTGCCCGGTCTGATCGTCGAAGAAGAAGTCGGGCTCGAATTCGCGCAGGAAGGGACCCTTGTCCAGGCCGCCCAGGAAGAAGGCCTCGTCCACCTCCACTTTCCAGTCCATCAGCGTGCGGATGGCGCGTTCATGCGCCGGGGCACTGCGGGCGGTCACCAGGGCGGTGCGGATACGCATGTGCGGGGGCGCGGCCTGGCGAAGACGGTAGAGTGCCTCCAGCAGCGGCTTGAAGGGGCCGGGCGGCAGCGGGGTGGTGGCACGGCTTGCCTCGTGGTCTTGGAAGGCCGACAGTCCCTGGCGGGCATAGATCTGCTCGGCCTCGTCGGAGAACAGCACGGCGTCGCCGTCGAAGGCGATGCGCACTTCATCAGGGTGGGATTCTGCCCGCTGGGGCGACTGCGGGTAGACGCGTGCGGCCGGAAAGCCGGCTTCCAGTGCGGCCCGAACGTCGTCGGCGTTGGCCGACAGGAAGAGGTGGGCGCCCAACGGCTTCAGGTACGCATAAGGAGGGCGGCCGCGCGTGAAGACACCGCGTTCCAGCGGCACGCCATGATGGTGGGCCGAGCGGAAGGCACGCATGCCGCTGGTGGGGTCGTTGCGCGAGAGCAGGACCACGTCCACGCGCCGCTCGGTTTCGTCGTTGAAGGCCAGCAGCTTTTTCACCAGGGGCATGGCCACGCCGCCCTTGGCGGGCAGGTCCAGCAGCTCCAGCTGGCGTGCCATGTAGGCGCGGTCGTCACCGGCCTCGAACAGGCGGTTCTCTTCCTCGAAGTCGAAGAGGGCACGGGAGGCAATGGCGACGATGAGCTTGACGGGAGGTGGGGGCATGGGATGAGGTGTTCGGGTGGCAGAAGAAGGGGCGCGGCCGGCTCAGGAGCCGGCGTTCATCTGGGTGTCGGTGGGAGGCGCAGACTCATCCGCCGCGTCGTCGTTCTTGTGGGTGGCAGCGTCGATGGTCCCTTGGACGACCACTTCAGCAACCGATTCAGCGCCGGCGGAAAAGAGGCTTTCCAGGAGGCTGGACAGGGGCGGCATGGGATAAACGGGCCGTATGGCTGTTCAGGTTCAGGGTAGGGATAGACCTGTAGGATGCCTTCCGGGGGCGACAAGGTCAACCTGACCGCCTGTTGTCTGTGGCTGACGTGCAGATTGCTTGGAGGACGCAATGGTCGGATGCGCCCGGGTCAGGGGGGTATCATCGGAAGCAGTTGTGGCC
>CAUVLK010000226.1:0-5007 GCA_963552635.1 uncultured Lautropia sp.
AGCGAGATGGGCAACGCGGGCGAGGCCTGACGCCCCAGCAGGCGCGTCCATTCATGGATGGCCAGCGCCATGACGGGCAGCATCAGCACCCCCCAGGCAGTCGAGCCCCCCAATGCCAGCACGCCGATGATGACGGCCAGCAGGACCAGGGCGGTGATGACACGCTGCTTCAGCATGACGAGGCGCCTCCCGCGAAGAATGATGGAAGAAAGTGGCCGCGGATCACCGCGCCGCGTCCTGACGCGTCTGGACGCTGGTCCGACCGAAACGACGCTCGCGCTGGGCATACCACTGGATGGCTTCCTGCAGGCGCTCGTCGTTGAACTCGGGCCAGAAGCACTCACAGAAGTACAGCTCGGTGTAGGCCAGCTGCCAGAGCAGGAAGTTGCTGATGCGCTGCTCGCCCCCGGTGCGGATGAAGAGATCCGGCTCGGGTGCGTAGGCCAGCGCCAGGTGGCTTGCCAGTTCGGCCTCGGTGACGGGCTGATCGGCGGGAACCCCCTTGGCCGCCCTTTCACGCAGCAGGGCGTTGCCGGCCTGCAGGATGTCCCAGCGGCCGCCATAGTTGGCGGCGATGGTCAGCGTCATCCGGGTGTTCTGGGCCGTGCGCGCCTCGGCATCGGCGATCAGCTTCTGCAGACGGGGCTCGAAGCGTTCCAGGTCGCCCACGATCCGCAGACGGATGCCGTTGCGATCCAGCAGCGCCACTTCGCGCTGCAGCGCCGACAGGAAGAGCCGCATCAGCAGCGACACCTCGTCGGCGGGACGACGCCAGTTCTCGGAACTGAAGGCAAAGAGCGTCAGGAATTCGACACCGCGCCGTGCGCAACCCTCGACCGTGGTGCGCACGGCCTCGACCCCCTTGCGGTGGCCGGCGGCGCGGGGCAGGTGCCGACGGGTGGCCCAGCGCCCGTTGCCGTCAAGGATGACGGCGATATGGCGCGGCACGGAACCGGCGACAGGAACGGACTGCGTCGAACTGGTGAAGCTCATGATGGCAAGATGGGGTCCGGGGAAAGAAACGAAGGTGACGGCGGATCAGACCGTCATGATCTCCTGTTCCTTGGCGGCCAGCAGCTTGTCGATCTCGGCAATGAAGCGGTCGGTGGTCTTCTGGATGTCTTCCTGACCCCGGCGCTCGTCGTCCTCGGAGATCTCCTTGGCCTTGGCGGCAGCCTTCAGCTCGTCGTTGGCCTCGCGGCGCACGCCGCGGATGACCACCTTGGCGGCCTCGCCCTCGTGCTTGGTGACCTTGACGATCTCGCGGCGGCGCTCCTCGGAGAGCGGCGGCATCGGCACGCGGATGGCGGTGCCCATCGACTGCGGGTTGACGCCCAGGTCGGAATCGCGGATGGCCTTCTCGACGACGACGGCCATGGACTTCTCCCAGACATTGACCAGCAGCGTGCGGGCATCCGCCAGCGAGATGTTGGCCACCTGGTTGATGGGTGTGGAGGTGCCGTAGTAGTCGACGTGGATGTGATCCAGCACGCCCGGATGCGGACGGCCGGTACGGATCTTGGAAAGTGCGGTGC
The DNA here is from genome assembly GCA_963552635.1 of uncultured Lautropia sp. Lineage (GTDB taxonomy): Bacteria > Pseudomonadota > Gammaproteobacteria > Burkholderiales > Burkholderiaceae_E > Lautropia. The sequence continues at coordinate 1,536 of CAUVLK010000226.1, forward strand.
GGAAGGACTCGATGCCCTTCTGCATCTTCTGTTCAGCGGTTTTCTTGATGTCGGCGGGTGTGGGCATGGGTGCGTGCGTTTCTGGCGTATCGGTCGGAAAGGCCGGGCAGGAGCCCGGCCAGGGGCTTGGGCGCGAGCCGGCTCAGACGTGGACCAGCGTGCCTTCGTCCTCGCCGCACACCACGCGGGTCAGTGCGCCGGTCTTGAAGATCGAGAAGACCTTCAGCGGCAGCTTCTGGTCACGGCACAGCGCGAAGGCAGCGGCATCCATCACCTTCAGGTTGCGCATGATGGCCTCGTCGAAGGTGATCTCGCGGTAGCGGGTCGCGGTCGGATCCTTGACCGGATCAGCCGTGTAGACACCATCAACCTTGGTGGCCTTGAGGATCAGCTCGGCGTTGATCTCGGCGCCACGCAGGGCGGCAGCCGTGTCGGTGGTGAAGAACGGGTTTCCGGTGCCGGCCGCAAAGATCACGACCTTGCCCTCTTCGAGGTAGCGCAGCGCCTTGGGGCGGATGTAGGGCTCGACGATCTGCTCAATGTTGAGCGCCGACTGCACGCGGGCCTCGACGCCGGTCTGGCGCAGGGCATCCTGCAGGGCCAGCGCGTTCATGACCGTGGCCAGCATGCCCATGTAGTCGGCCGTGGCGCGGTCCATGCCGGCTGCGCCCGAAGACACCCCACGAAAGATGTTGCCGCCGCCGATGACGACGGCCAGCTCGACGCCGAGCCGATTGACCTCGGCGACCTGCTGGCACATCTGCTCGATGGTCTGGCGGTTGATGCCGTAGCTGTCGCTACCCATCAGGGCCTCGCCGGAGAGCTTGAGCAGGACACGGCGGTAGGCAGCCTTCGTGCCGGCGCCCTGGGCGCCGGAAGTCGATGCGGAATCAGTCATGGGGGTGTGCTCCGGGTGCGTTGGACGAGATCAGCGGGCGGCTGCCACCTGGGCGGCCACTTCAGCAGCGAAGTCGTCCTGTTTCTTCTCGATGCCTTCGCCCACCACATACAGCGTGAAGGAATCCACCTTGGCCTGGCGGTTCTTCAGCAGCTGCTCGACGGTGGTCTTGTCATCCTTGACGAAGGGCTGGCCCAGCAGGGTCACTTCCTTCAGGTACTTCTGCACGGCACCTTCGACCATCTTGGCAGCGATCTCGGCGGGCTTGCCGGATTCGGCGGCCTTCTGCTCGGCGATGGAACGCTCCTTGGCGATGACCTCGGCCGGCACCTGCTCCTTCGAGAGCGCGATGGGCTTGGTGGCCGCGATGTGCATGGCCAGGTCGCGGGCCAGGGCCTCGTCGCCGCCTTCCAGGTCGATCAGCACGCCGATGCGGGCGCCGCCGTGGATGTAGCTGGCGAGCTTGCCCTTGGCAGCGGTGCGCACGAAGCGACGGACGCTCATGTTCTCGCCGATCTTGCCGACCAGCGCGGCACGGGTTTCCTCGACGGTGCGGCCATCAGCCATGGGCAGTGCCGAGACGGCGGCCACGTCGGCCGGCGCCTTGTCCAGCACCAGCTGGGCGATACCGGCGGCCAGGGCGAGGAAGTCCTCGTTCTTGGCCACGAAGTCGGTTTCGCAGTTCATCTCGACGATGGCACCGGTCTTGCCGTCGGCCGAGATCTGCACGGCCACCACACCTTCGGCGGTGATGCGGGAGGCAGCCTTGCTGGCCTTGCTGCCGAGCTTGACGCGCAGGATTTCCTCGGCGCGCTCCATGTCGCCGTTGGCCTCGGTGAGTGCCTTCTTGCACTCCATCATCGGTGCGTCGGTCTTCTCGCGCAGCGTCTTGACCATGCTTGCGGTGATTTCCGCCATGTCTTTCTCTCTATTCCTGTTCTTGAATTCAAATGGCACGACAGCCGGGACGCTCAAGGCGACACCGGCTGTCCTGGACGACCGGCCCGGGTCCGTGCCCAGACGGCCGGTCGTGGCCGATCAGGCCTCTTCCTCGGTGCCGACCTCGACGAACTCGTCTTCCTCGGTGGCAGCCTTGACGGTCTCCTGCAGGCGGGCAGCCTTGCCTTCCAGGATGGCGTCGGCCACGCCACGGGCGTACAGGCGCACGGCACGACCCGAGTCATCGTTGCCCGGGATGACGTAATCGATGCCTTCGGGCGAGTGGTTGGTGTCGACCACGCCGACGATGGGCACGCCCAGCTTGCGGGCCTCGGTGACGGCGATCTTGTGATAGCCGACGTCGACAATGAACAGCGCGTCCGGCAGGCCGTTCAGGTCCTTGATGCCGCCCAGGCTGGAGGTCAGCTTGGCCAGTTCACGGGTGAAGAGCAGCGCTTCCTTCTTGGTCATCTGGTCCAGGGCGCCGTCTTCCACGGCCTGTTCCATGTCCTTCAGGCGCTTGATGGAGCCCTTGACCGTCTTGAAGTTGGTGAGCATGCCGCCCAGCCAGCGCTCGTCGACGTAGGGCATGCCGGCGCGTGCAGCTTCCTCGGCGATGATCTCGCGCGACTGACGCTTGGTGCCCACGAACAGGATGGTGCCGCCGTTGGCTGCCAGCTGACGCAGGTAGCGGGTGGCTTCCTGGTATTTGACCAGGGTCTTTTCCAGGTTGATGATGTGAATCTTGTTGCGATGGCCGAAGATGTAGGGGGCCATGCGCGGGTTCCAGAACCGGGTCTGGTGTCCGAAGTGGACACCGGCTTCGAGCATCTGGCGGATGGTGACTGACATGAAGGGAAAAACTCCGATACAGGGTTGACAATACCCCGGGACCAGCACGGAACCAACCCGCACCCGGCAGCTCTTGAATGATGTATGGCCGACAGGACGGGCACCCTTGTTCCGCGGCAGGGGCCGCTGCGCCGCGGGATGCGGCGGCGGCCGGAAGTCGCATCGACCCGGGGCCTTCTGAAAGCCGCCGGTGCCCGGCCCCACCTGGAAGGGAGACCGCGCCCGGCAGCGCCCGTGATTCTAGCATCCAATGCGCCCGCGTGCCGATGCCATCTGACGGGAGATGACATCGGGATGCGGCAGATTGCAACGCAGAACCGGACAGGAGGCCAGCCGGACTTCCCGTGCCGGCAGCCCTCATGGTCCGGGCCGGCCGGCCCTGCGGCGGCGAATCAGTTAACATGCAGTCCTGATCCTGCCTTGCTCCCCACCATGTCCATCAGAATCAAGACCCCGGAAGAAATCGAGAAAATGCGTGTTGCCGGCCGACTGGCGGCCGAGCTTCTGGACTACATCACGCCCTTCGTGGTGGCGGGCACCACCACCGAGGAGCTGGACCGTCTCTGCCACGCCTACATGACGGACGTGCAGGGCACGATCCCCGCGCCGCTCAATTACGCCCCACCCGGCCATTCGCCCTACCCCAAGTCGATCTGCACGTCGATCAACCACCAGATCTGCCACGGCATCCCCGGGGAGCGCAAGCTGAAGAACGGCGACATCCTCAACATCGATGTCACGGTCATCAAGGACGGCTTCCACGGCGACACCAGCCGTATGTTC
>CAUVLK010000227.1:0-4996 GCA_963552635.1 uncultured Lautropia sp.
GCCGCCCTGCAGCCAGGCGCGCCGCCCAACCCCGATCTGTCGGGAAACATCCACACCCACAGCCATCCGCCACCACGTCGAAAGCACCAGCCCGCATTGTAGGGCGGCCAGCTCGTGCGACAATGCCGCTGTTATTTTTGCCACGAGGCGACATATGAACACAGGTTTTCTGGCCGGCAAGCGCATCCTCATCCTCGGCCTGCTCTCCAACCGCTCGATTGCCTACGGCATTGCCAAACAATGCCGCGCCCAGGGCGCCGAGCTGGCTTTCACCTACCAGAACGACCGCTTCAAGGACCGCATCACCGAAATGGCGGCCGAATTCGGCTCCTCGCTGGTCTTCCCCTGCGACGTGGCTGAAGACGAACAGATCGACGCGCTGATGAAGAGCGTCGGCCAGCACTGGACCGACGGCTTCGACGGCCTTGTCCACGCCATCGCCTATGCCCCGCGCGAAGCCATCGCCGGCGACTTCCTGGAAGGCGCCACCCGCGAGAACTTCCGCATGGCCCACGACATCTCGGCCTACAGCCTGGTGGCCCTGGCCCGCGCCGCCCTGCCGCTGATGCAGGGACGCAACGGTGCCCTCGTCACCCTCAGCTACCTGGGCGCCGTGCGTGCCGTGCCCAACTACAACACCATGGGCGTGGCCAAGGCCTCGCTGGAAGCCAGCGTCCGCTACCTGGCCCGCTCGCTGGGACCCAAGGGCATCCGCGCCAACGGCATCTCCGCCGGCCCCATCAAGACCCTGGCTGCCGCCGGCATCAAGGGCTTCTCCAGCATCCTGGCAGCCGTCGAAGCCGCCGCCCCGCTGCACCGCAACGTCACCATTGAGGAAGTGGGCAACGCCGCCGCCTTCCTGCTGTCTGACCTCGCCTCCGGCATCACCGGCGAGATCACCTACGTGGACGCAGGCTACTCCAACGCCCTGGGTGGCGTGGAGGGCTGATGGCTCTCGGGCCGGGGCTCGCGCTGCGGGTTCCGGCCTGTTTTTCGGGAACCAGGCATGCCAAATTACTGGGTCCTTGCAGCGCCAGCGCAAGACCCTGACCTTCACCAGCCACTTTATCGTGCCCTTGCATGAAACCTGAAGCCACGGCCGAGGCCACGTCCGAAGGGGACGCACAGTCCCCTATCAAACAGGAAGGAAGCACCCTGGAAAATCTTCCAGCACTCTTCCATGCCCTGGACACACACTTCCGGGACGCACGCCCGGATTTCGAAGAAATCGAGCGGGCGTAAGTGCCCATCGTGAACGGATCTTGTTCATTCAATCTATAAATGGTTCTCGTTCGCTATCATAGCCCCTCATTCCGAAGGAGCGCCCGATGAGCACGAGACACGGTGAGTACAAGGTCCCCGGCGGCAAGCTGGTGGTGGTGGACCTGCAGGAACACGATGGCAGACTGACCCACGTGCAGGTGGCAGGCGACTTCTTTCTGGAACCCGACAGCGCGCTGGACGACATCCGACAGGCGCTGGAAGGCCAGCCCATCACGACTGACACAGCACGGCTTGCTGCCGCCATCCGCGCTGCCCTGCCGCCAGACGCCATGCTGTTCGGCTTCAGCCCCGAGGCCGTGGCCATCGCGGTGCGCCGCGCATTGGGGCTGGCCACCACCTGGCGGGACTTCGAATGGCAGATCATCCACGAACCGGCCGTCTCGCCCGCCATGCACGCGGCGCTGGACGAGGTGCTGAGCCTGGAAGTGGCTGCCGGCCGACGGCCACCCACGCTGCGCATCTGGGAATGGGACACCACGGCCGTGGTGCTGGGCGTGTTCCAGTCGGTGCGCAATGAAGTGGACCTGGAAGCAGCCCGGCGGATGGGCGTGACGCTGACGCGCCGCATCACCGGCGGAGGCGCCATGTTCATCGAGGGCGGCAGCATCATCACCTATTCACTGTACGCGCCCGGCACACTGGTGGCCGACATGAGCCTGGCCGATTCCTACGCCTTCCTGGATGACTGGGTGCTGAAGGCACTGCAGTCGCTGGGTGTGGCTGCCTTCTACAAGCCACTCAACGACATCAGCAGCGACAAGGGCAAGATCGGCGGCGCAGCCCAGAAGCGCTTTGCCAACATGCCGCGCGACGGCGGCCAGACGGTGCTGCACCACGTCACCATGGCCTATGACATGGACGCCGACAAGATGCTGCAGGTGCTGCGCATCGGCCGCGAGAAGCTGAGCGACAAGGGCACCACCAGCGCCGCCAAGCGCGTGGACCCGCTACGCAGCCAGACCGGCCTGCCACGCGAGGCCATCATCGAACGGATGAAGGAAACCTTCGTGCAGCTGCACGGCGGCCAGCCAGGCCACATCACGCCCGAGGAACGCGCGGCCGCCGAGGAACTGGTGCGTACCAAGTTTGGCACTGAGGCCTGGCTTTATCGGTTGCCTTGATGGCCTGCCTGGCCAACCTCCGATCAGGGCGGGCTGGGCAGAACTTCACGGAGAGCTCCCTCGAAGCACGTTGCACGGCGTTCATGCCAACCCTGTTCAATTCACGATAGAATCGTGAATTGAACATACCCCTCTACGAATCCAAAGTGGCCATTCGCACATGGAGGCACAGCATGTACATCGACCGCCAGATGCAGTCGCTGCTGACCGAGCTGCAGACGCAGTTTCCGGCCCTCCTGGTCACGGGGCCACGCCAGGTGGGCAAGTCCACCCTGCTGAAGCGCGTGGCTCCCGACCATCACTACGTCAGCTTCGACGATCCGCTGCTACGCCAGCAGGCGGATGACGACCCCGCCCTTTTCCTGCGCAACCATCCCGACCGCCTGATCCTGGACGAGGTGCAGCACGTGCCTTCCTTGTTCCCGCTGTTGAAACTGGACATCGACCGGCGACAGGACAATGGCCGTTACCTGCTGTCCGGCTCGCAGGCCTTCGGGCTCATGCAGAACGTGAGCGAGAGCCTGGCAGGCCGTATCGCCGTGCTGAATCTGTCGGGTCTGTCACTGCGGGAAATCCATAGTGTGACGCTCACGGACAGTTTCATTCCCACTGACGACTACCTGCAGAAGCGCGAAGCCAGCCTGAAGCCCTGTCCGGACATCTGGGAGACCATCCATCGTGGCTACATGCCACGCCTGTACCAGCAGACGGTGAACTGGGATGTCTATTACGCATCCTACGTGGCCACCTACATCGAGCGCGACGTGCGCCAGCTGGCCAACATCGGCAGCACATCGGATTTCACGCGCTTCATGGTGGCCGTGGCGGCGCGCAGTGCAGAACTGCTCAATTACAGCAGCGTGGCCCAGGATGCCGGCATCTCCATGGACACCGCCAAGCGCTGGATGGCCGTGCTGCAGGCTTCGGGCATCATCCACCTGCTGCCGCCCTATCACAACAGCCACCTGAAGCGCGCCATCAAGACACCCAAGCTCTACATGCGGGATACCGGACTGATGGCCTGGCTGACCAAGTGGCTCACGCCCGACACCATCCGGCTGGGTGCACGCAGCGGCCAGTTCTTCGAGACCTTCGTGGTCAGCGAGATCATCAAGTCCTTCCAGAACCGGGGCACAGTGCCGCCGCTGTATTTCTATCGGGACACCTCACAGAAGGAAATCGACCTGCTGATCGAGCACGGCCGAACGCTCTACCCCATCGGGATCAAGACCAGCGCCAAGCCCGACAGGCGCATGGGTAGCGCCTTCCAGGTGCTGCGAACTCACCTGCCCGCTGCCGACATCACTGTGGCACGCGGCACGATCATCGACCAGTACCCCCAGAAGCTGTGGCTGGCCGACGACCTGCTGTCATTGCCGGTGGAGTATCTGTAGGATCAATCGTCCTGCTTGGACTGCTCTTCCCCTGCTTCCCTGGCCTTCCTTTCTTTCCTTTTGTTCTCCCATTCGATCATGTTGCAGTCGAAAAAATAATAACCAATGGCAAGAATTGAAGAAAAGACGCCCAAGAAGAGGGAGCCAAGAATTCCTTCGGGAAGGTGCTCAGCCGGAGCGGCCAACACCAAGTGAACCGCCCCGGGTTTGAAGGAGGCGTCAACCTTCAGGAAGATAGCACGTCCTTCAACCCATCCCATTACACACAATGAACCGCCCCGGGTATCGAGGAGGCCTCTTGGTTTGAGTCAGACAGGCACGGGCTGTACCTGCTGACTGCGGTAGTAGTTTGCCTCAGCTTCTGCTGGAGGAATGTAACCGAGTGGCTCAAGCAATCGGTGATTATTGAACCAGCAGACCCATTCGAGCGTGGCCAGCTCCACTGCCTGCACGCTCTTCCAGGGACCGCGCCGGTGAATGACTTCGGCCTTGTACAGACCATTGATCGTCTCGGCCAGCGCATTGTCGTAGCTGTCGCCCCGACTGCCTACCGACGGCTCGATACCGGCCTCGGCCAGGCGCTCGGTGTAGCGGATCGAGACATATTGCGAGCCCCGGTCACTGTGGCGGATCAGCGTGTTCCTGTCCGGCTGCCGGGCGTACAGCGCCTACTCCAGCGCATCCAGCACGAAGTCCGTCTGCATGCTGCGGCTGACGCGCCAGCCCACGATGTAACGGGCGTAGACATCGATGACGAAGGCCACGTGCACGAAGCCCTGCCAAGTCGAGACATAGGTGAAATCGGCCACCCACAGCTGGTTCGGCCGGGAGGCAGTGAACTGTCGGTTCACCCGATCCTGAGGGCATGGCACCGACGGGTCCGGGCGCGTCGTCCTGGTCGCCTTGCCGCGCAGCGCACCACGCAGTCCCTGCCTGCGCATCAGTCGCTCCATCGTGCATCGGGCCACGCGGACGCCTTCCCGGTTGAGCTGGCGCCAGATCTTGTCGGCACCGTAGACCCGGAAGTTGTCCTGCCAGACCTGTTGGACATGGCCGAGAAGCACCTCGTCACGCTGTTCACGCCGGCAGCGCAGGGCCGGGTTCTTCTGCCGGGCGGCATGCCGCCAGTACATCCGTAGACTCCCCCGTCAAGAGGACAACCCAAAAGTAGAGACTCCGGCTGGGAAAGTCCTGAGC
>CAUVLK010000228.1:0-4945 GCA_963552635.1 uncultured Lautropia sp.
TGCAGGGATTGGGGCGCCGCCGCGCCGGCATCCTGCTAGTCAGCGGCCTGCTGCTGGCCGTGCACTGGATCACCTTCTTTCTGGCCGTCAAGGTGGGCGGCGTTGCCGTGGCCACGCTCGGCTTTGCCAGCTTCCCGGCCTTCATCGCCCTGCTGGACGTCGTGCTGTTCCGCGAGCGCATTGGCCGGGCAGAGGGCATGATGCTCTCGCTCGTCACGCTGGGGCTGGTGCTGGTCACGCCCTCGTTCGACGTCGGTGACCGGGGCACCGTTGGACTTCTCTGGGGGCTGGCCTCGGGGCTGAGCTTTGCTGGTCTGGCCATCTGCAACCGTCGCGGCAGTCGGGGCATGGATGCCATCCAGGTGGCCTTCTGGCAGAACCTCGTCGTTGCGCTGCTGGTGTTGCCACTGCTGGGCCTGGGTCTGGCAGGCAGGGGCGATGGCGGGCCCATGACGGATGCAGCACATGGCGCGTCCCTGGTGGCGCCTCCCCAGGCTGCCTCCACCGAGGCGCCTCCTTCCCAATTGGCTCCTTCCCAGGTGGCCGCCCCCCAGGTGGCTGCCTCCCAGGTGGCTTCCTCGGCCGCCGGCACCATCGACCTGGCCAGCTGGTTCTGGCTGGCCGTGCTGGGCGTCCTGTGCACGGGCCTGGCGCACACCCTGTTCGTCAAAAGCCTTGAGGCGCTCGATGCTCGCAGTGCCGGCATGATCATTGCCCTGGAACCCGTCTACGCCATCGCCTGCGCCTGGTGGCTGTTCGGCGAAGAGCCCTCGGGGCGCATGCTGGTGGGGGCCTCGTTCATCATCCTGGCCACCGTACTGTTGGCCATGGGCCACACGCCCTCGGCTGCCCGGAAGAGGGCCTCCGAAGGCATGAAGTCCTGACCCTTTCAGAGGGCCGCCTGTCGGTATCTCGTGCCGCTGTGCGCCAAGCCTTGAGCCCTGTCCGGTGCCTTGTCTCGCCGCCGCGTCGCATCGTGGCGCGCGGCCCGACAGGAGGTCGCGTCCCACGCCACAGCCCGGCGTTTTTCTCTTTGAAACACCCACGACAGATCGCTCCGGGCTTACAATCGACCCCGCTCCGACCCCTTGTCTAGCGTGATGGTAGGCACGGGGACACTGTATGTGTTATTTTTACGGAACGGCAAGTCGCTGCGAGCCATCGCTCGCCAGCACCTGTCATCCCGTGGGAAACGGCTCGTGCAGCGGGTTCCCGGCGTTTCCACACCCGCGTGGCGCGCCAGGGTTTTCCTTCGGTTCAGCTTTCCTGCGGTCGGGATCCTCCTCCCGGCCAGCCGGGTCGACCGCCGTCCAGCCTGACGGTGGCGCCTTCGTCTTCATGCGGCCTTCGGCCGTTTTCGTTTTTCTGGCAAACCGGGCCGGATGGCCCGTTGCGCCCTGTCGTTCTGGAATGTACGCCCTATGAAACGTGATGTCCTGCCTGCCGCCCACACCTCGTCGGCGCTGCCCGTCCAGCCCATCAGCCAGGATGTGCTGGCCGAGAAGTACCTGAAGGACGGCGAGAAGACCGAAGCCGAGCTGTTTGCCCGGGTGGCGCGTGCGCTGGCCTCGGTCGAGAAGCCCGAGATCCGCGCCGAGTGGGAAGCGAAGTTCCTGGGCAACCTGCATGCCGGTGCCATTGGTGCGGGCCGCATCATGAGTGCAGCCGGAACCGACATCCAGGCCACCCTCATCAACTGTTTCGTGCAGCCCGTGGGTGACTGCATCCAGGGCTACGATGACCAGGGCTACCCCGGCATCTACGAGGCCCTGCGCGAGGCCGCCGAGACCATGCGTCGTGGCGGTGGCGTCGGCTACGACTTCTCCCGCATCCGTCCCAACGGCGCCGAGGTCAAGGGCACGCACTCCATTGCCTCCGGCCCGTGCAGCTACATCAACGTCTTCGACCAGAGCTGCGCCACCGTCGAGAGCGCCGGCAGCCGCCGTGGCGCCCAGATGGGCGTGCTGCGCATCGACCATCCGGACGTGCTGGACTTCATCACCGCCAAGCGCACCCCGGGTCGCTGGAACAACTTCAACGTCTCGGTCGGCGTCACCGACGCCTTCATGAAGGCGCTGCAGGACAACGCCGACTGGGAGCTGGTGCACCGTGCCCGGCCCGGCCGCAAGGTGATGGCTGCCGGCGCCTACCAGCGTGACGATGGCAAGTGGGTCTACCGCCGCGTGCCGGCCCGGCAGCTGTGGGACACTATCATGAAGTCCACCTACGACTTCGCCGAACCCGGCATCCTGTTCCTCGACGCCATCGGCCGCGACAACAACCTCAACTACTGCGAGACCATCGAGGCCACCAACCCCTGTGGCGAGCAGCCGCTGCCGCCCTACGGCTGCTGCGACCTGGGCCCCATCATCCTCACCCGCTTCGTGCGCAATGCCTTCGGTCAGGGCGGCGAGCCGGCCTTCGACTTCGCCGCCTTCGAGGACGTGGTGGCCATCCAGGTGCGCGCCCTGGACAACGTGCTGGACGTGACCTTCTGGCCGCTGGACAAGCAGCGTGCCGAAGCTGCCGCCAAGCGCCGCATCGGCGTGGGCTTCACCGGTCTGGGCAACACGCTGGCCATGCTGAAGCTGCGCTACGACCGGGCCGAGGGCCGCGCCATGGCCGCCCGCATTGCCGAGACCATGCGCAACGCCGCCTACCGTGCCTCGGTCGAGCTGGCCAAGGAAAAGGGGGCCTTCCCGCAGTTCGATGCCGACCGCTACCTGGGCAAGGGCAGCAAGAAAGGTGAGGGCAGCTTCGCCTCGCGCCTGCCTGACGACATCAAGGCCGACATCCGCAAGTACGGCATCCGCAACAGCCACCTGCTGTCCATCGCGCCTACCGGCACCGTCAGCTTGGCCTTTGCCGACAACGCCAGCAACGGCATCGAGCCGCCGTTCTCCTGGACCTACACGCGTCGCAAGCGTGAGGCCGACGGCAGCCGCAGCGAATACGTGGTCGAGGATCACGCCTGGCGGCTTTACAAGTCGCAGGGCGGTGACGTGGACAACCTGCCCGACTACTTCGTCAACGCCCTGGCCATGACGGCCCAGGAGCACGTGGCGATGATGGAGGCCGTGCAGCCCTACATCGACACCTCCATCTCCAAGACCGTCAACGTCCCGGCCGACTACCCGTACGAAGACTTCAAGGACCTGTACCAGCAGGCCTGGAAGGCCCGCCTGAAAGGCCTGGCCACCTATCGGCCCAACCCCATCCTGGGCGCCGTGCTGGAAGCCGAGCCTGCCAAGAAGGAAGAGAAGCCTGCCGACAAGGCCGAAGCCGCCGCGCAGCAGCACGAGCAGGATCCGATGCGCAAGGTGATCGAGCGCCGTCCGCAGGGCGCGCTCAACGCGGTGGCCGAGAAGATCGAGTACTGGACGCACGAAGGCCAGCAGCGGCTCTACCTCATCGTCTCCTTCCTGCCAGTGGAGGGCACCGACGGCCGCACCGTCGAGCGCGCCATCGAGTTCTTCATGCCCGTGGGCCAGAGCGGCGAATCGCAGCAGTGGATCACCGCCACCATGCGGATGCTCAGCCTGGCAGCCCGCGGCGGCTTCCTGGATCGTGCGCTGTCCGACATGCGCAAGGTCACCTGGGACCGCGGCCCGGTGCGTCTGGGCACCTATGAGAAGGCTGACGGCACCCACGTCCCGCGCTGGCACGATAGTGAGGTCGCCGCCATCGCCTACGCCATCCAGAACCTCATCGCCAAGCGCCAGGAGGCCGTGCAGGCCTCGCTGTTCGAGCCGGGCGAGCTGCCGTCGGTCGAGCCGGCCGTGCAGGCGGCTCCCGAATCCTCCGGCATCATGGCCGGGAAAAAATGCAGCGAATGCGGTGCCTATGCGATGATCCGGAAAGACGGCTGCGACTACTGCACCCAGTGCGGCATGCTCGGCAGCTGCGGTTGATCGGCCACCCCGGCTGATCCGCATCCCCGCAGGAGGCGCCCTTGGCCATCCGGCTGTACATCATGCTGTTTGCCCTGGTCGCAGCCCTGATGCCGGCTGCGACCCGCGCCTCTGCGGAGGCGCCTGCGCCGGCGTCCTCCGACTGTGCAGCCCAGGGTCCCATCCGCCTGGGTGGACTGGACTGGGAAAGCGGCCAGATCACCACGGCGCTGCTGGACCTGCTGCTGCGCGAGGGTCTGGGCTGCCGCACCGAGGTGGTGCCCGGTTCGGTGCCCAGTCTGGAGTCGGCCCTCATCCAGGACGACATCCAGATCATTGCCGAACAATGGGTCGGACGTTCGCCCGGCATCGAGAAGGCCGTGGCCGAGAAGAAGGTCGCCATCCTGGGCGACACGCTCACCGGCGGTGCCGTGCAGGGCTGGTATGTGCCCCGTTACGTGCAGGAGCAGCACCCCGACCTGAAGTCGGTGGATGACCTGGCTCGCCACGCTCACCTGTTCCCCAACCCTGAACAGCCCGGTCAGGCACGCTTCCTGAACTGCCCGGCCGGCTGGGCCTGCGAGACCTTCAACACCCGCTTGCTGGCCAACACTGGGCTCTCCAGGCGCTACGCCAACGTTCATCCCGGCACCGGTGCGGCGCTGGATGCCGAGATTGCTTCTGCCATCGCCCGCCGCGAGCCCTTGCTCTTCTACTATTGGCACCCGGCCGGCCTCATGGCCAAGTATGACCTGGTGCCCATCAGATTTCCCGACTACGACGCCCGCTGCTGGCCCGAGCTGATGAACCCGGGTTCCCTTGATCGCTGCGTCTCGGGCTTTCCGGTGTCCCGGCTGGCCATGGCCGTCTCGGATTCGCTGCAGAAGCAGTATCCGCAGGTGGTCGCGCTCATCCGGAAACTCCAGCTGTCGCCCGAGGTGCTTGATCGGCTCATTCTCGACATGACCGAGAACCGCCGTGACGGCCCCACTCAGGCGCGCCTCTTCCTGCAGCAGCGCCCCGAGCTGTGGACAGCCTGGCTGCCGGCCGAGGCC
>CAUVLK010000229.1:0-4944 GCA_963552635.1 uncultured Lautropia sp.
TCGACCGCTCCCACCTGGCGGCCTTCCGGCTGGAGGCGCTGCTGCGCACCACCATTGCCGAGAAGCTGGCCGTTCTGCCGCTTGGCGTGGTGCAGTCGCAGGGAGCGGGCCAGCTCGCCAAGGTAATCTACGACGACGTGCATGCGTTGCACGCCTTCGTGGCGGACTCCACGCCGCTGTTCGCACGTGCCTATGCCGCACCACTGATGACGCTGCTGGCGCTGCTGTGGCTGGACTGGCGGATGACCCTGGTGGCGCTGGCGGTGCCGGTGGTGGGCTTCCTGGTGCTGGGTGTCATCATGCACGGCAGCAAGGACATGTCGGCGCGCTACAACGCGGCGCGTGAGCGGGTGGCGGCTGCCATCGTGGAATTCGTGCAGGCCATGCCCGTGGTGCGCACCTTCGATTCGGGCAGCGCCAGCTTCGGCCGCTTCCAGCGTGCGCTGCTCGACTACCGGGCGATCCTGCAGGGCTGGTGGGATGCCTACAGTTTCTCGTCCCGGTTCTCGATGGCGATCCTGTCCACGTTGCCCACGCTGGCAGCGCTGCTGTGGGCCGGCGCCTGGTGGATGAATGCCGGCTCGCTGTCGTTCAGCACCTGGGTGGCAGTACTGCTGATCGGCGCGGGGCTGGCCGAAGCCTTCTTTCCGCTGATCAACCTGTACCACCTGGTGGAGCGGGCCCAGCTCAGCATCGACCGCCTGCAACAGGTGCTGGCACTGGAACCGCTGCCCGAGGTGCCAGCACCGGGCCAACAGCCGCAGGACGCTGGCGTGGTCTTCGAGCATGTAGGCTTTCGCTACACACCGGATGGCGAGGAGGTTCTGCACGACGTGAGCTTCACGGTGCCGGCAGGCAGCGTGACTGCGCTGGTGGGTCCGTCGGGCGCCGGCAAGAGCACGGTGGCCCGGCTGATTCCGCGCTTCTGGGACGTGGAGCACGGCTGCGTGCGGGTAGGCGGTGTGGACGTGCGAGAGATGACACAGGACACGCTGATGCGCCAGGTGGCCTTCGTCTTCCAGGACACTTTCCTCTTCGACGACACACTGGCCGAGAACATTCGCCTGGGCAGCCCGGATGCCACGATGGACGACGTGATGGCGGCGGCTCATGCCGCGCAGGCGCACGAATTCATCATGGCGCTGCCGCAGGGCTACGAAACACGCGCTGGCGAACGGGGCATCTGGCTGTCAGGAGGGCAGCGGCAACGCATCACCATCGCGCGCGCCATCCTGCAGGACAGGCCGATTCTGGTGCTGGACGAGGCCACCGCCTTTGCCGATCCGGAAAACGAGGCGCTGCTGGTGCAGGCGCTGGCCAGGCTGATGCACGGCAAGACGGTGATCCTGGTGGCGCATCGACTTTCGACGATCATTGATGCCGACCAGATTCTGGTGTTCGACCGGGGGCGTCTGGTAGAACACGGCACGCATGCCGGGCTGCTGCAGGCAACAGAGGAAGGCGTCTATGCCCGGCTGTGGAACAGCTATCAGGCGGCACAGCGCTGGAGCCTGCCCACACCGGCACAGACCACGCAGGAGGACGCACCATGAACGGGCACGAGACCCCCCGCCGCATCACCCCCTGGCGCGAGACATGGCGGCAGCTGATCCGCTCTGCAGCACCGCACCAGGTGGCGCTGCGGCGCAGCCTGCTGGAGCTGCTGGCGGCCGCGGCGCTGCAGGGGATGGCGCTGGCCTGCCTGTTGCCCATCTTCCGGGCGTTCATGCCTGCCGGTGGACCGGCCGACGGGAACGGTACGCCCGGCTTTGGCGCCGCTCTGCCCTGGCTGGTGCTGTTCACCGTGCTGGGCGTGGCGGTGCAGGTGGTGCGCTGGCGCGCACAGGGCTTCGACTACACCGGCAAGATGGCGGAGGTGACGCACACACTGCGCAACCGGCTGGGCGAGCAGCTGCGGCGCATGCCGCTGCTCAAGCTTCAGGAAAAACGCACCGGCGAGATGAGCGCAGCGCTCCTGGGCAACGTGGACGATCAGCTGAACTACACGCTCACCATCGTCAACATGGCGGCGCAGGCGGTGGTGACGCCCCTGGTGGCCTCCCTGCTGGTACTGGCCTGGGACTGGCGGCTGGGTTTGGGCATGCTGCTTGTCTTCCCGGCCATCCTGCCACTGTACCGCTGGCGGCGGCCAGTCTTCGGCCGCGGCGTGCGCATGCTGGCACAAGCGCAGGAGCGCACGCAGGGCGATACGCTGGAATACACACAGGGGCTGGCGGTACTTCGGGCGGCACGCAGCGCCGGTTCCCGGGCGCAACGCCTGCAGGAGAGTTTCTGGACCCTGGAAAGGTTGCAGCGCATGGGCCAGCTCAAGGGCGCACGGCCCAACGTGATCGTCACCAGCGTGGTGGAGGTGGGCCTGCTGCTGGTGATGGCGGCCGGCGTGACCTGGGTGACACAGGGTTCGCTGGACGTGGCCGTGCTGGCGGCGGTGACCGTGATGCTGTCACGATTTGCCGAACCGCTCTCCACTTTCATCAGCATGACAGCGATCTTCGAGATGATCGAGGCGGCACTTGAGCGCATCGAGGCGCTGCTGGCCATCCCGGCGCTGCCGCTCCTGCAGCCGGTAAAGCAGCCCACGCATTTCGACATTTCGTTCGAGCAGGTGGATTTCCGCTATGCCGACGATGCCCCCTGGGTGCTGCACGGTTTCGATGCCCGGCTGCCGGCGCACGGCATGACGGCGCTGGTGGGACCTTCAGGTGGGGGCAAGACGACGGTGACACGGCTGCTGATGCGGCATGCCGATCCCTCGGGCGGCACCATCCGGATCGGCGGGGTGGACATCCGCAGTCTGGAACCGGAAGCGCTGAACCGGCTGGTCTCGGTGGTGTTCCAGGACGTGTACCTGTTCGACGATACGGTGATGAACAATATCCGCATGGCCCGGCCGGAGGCAAGCGATGCCGAAGTTCAGGCGGCGGCCCGGGCAGCGCAGTGCCTGGATTTCATTGAACGGCTGCCGCAGGGATGGGACACGCCGGTAGGCGACGGCGGTGGACGACTGTCGGGCGGCGAGCGCCAGCGCATCAGCATCGCACGGGCGCTGCTGAAGGATGCCCCCATCGTGGTGCTGGACGAGCCGACGGCGGCGCTGGACACGGAAAGCGAGCGCGCCGTGCAGCAGGCCATCGAGGTGCTGGTGAAGAACCGCACGGTGATCGTGATCGCGCACCGACTCTCCACCATCGTGGGAGCGCAGCAGATCCTGGTGATCGATCATGGCCACGCCATGGAGCGCGGCAGCCATGCCGAGCTGCTGGCGCATGGCGGTCGCTACGCGACGATGTGGCAGGCGCAGCAGCAGGCGCGCCAGTGGCGGGTGTAGAGGCGTTACCCAAGCCCCTCGCCCCACACCACCAGGCTTTTTCCTCCCGGTGCCGCTCATGGCCCCGACCTGGATCGGGATGGGCACGAACGATGGCCAGCACGCCAACCCACAATGAAACGGCCCCGGGCAACATCGTTGCTCGGGGCCGTTCGTTCAACAGGCTAAGGGCCGTCAGTGACAGCCGCCGGAGCCACCACCGCACTTGTCACAGCTGGAACAGGAGCTACCATCTGCCGCCTTCTTCTTGAAGACGAACTTGCGCAGTACGTAGACCACGGCGGCCAGGACGATGAGTCCGACAATGATGTTCTGGATGTCCATTACATGATCCTCGAAGTGATCTGGTAGACCACCATCGCGAAGAAGTAGGCCAGACCCAGCAGGCTGAAGGTGATGAGTGCCGTGGTCTTGGCAGACTTGGTCTCGCGCCGGATGACTGCCAGGGTTGCTGCGCACATGGGCGCATAGATGTACCAGGTCAGGAAGGCAAAGGCCGTGGGCAGGCCCCAGCTGTTATGCACGATGGGGATGAGCGCATTGCTGACGGCATCTTCAGAGCCGCCGGCACCGACCGCATAGACGGTACCCAGAGCGGCCACCACCACTTCACGAGCGGCGATGCCCGGGATCATGGCGATGCACATCTGCCAGGTGAAGCCCAGTGGCGCGAAGATGGGTTGCAGCAGATGACCCAGGATGCCGGCCAGACTGTAGTCGATGGCTGCACCCGTGGCGCCCTCGGGGGCCGCCGGGAAGCTGGTGAGCGCCCACAGCACCACACTGACCGAGAAGATGACGGTACCGGCCCGCACCAGGAAGGCCTTGACGCGGTCCCACAGGCTGGTCACGATGTGCTTGAAGTTGGGCATGCGGAAGGTGGGCAGCTCCATGAGCAGCGGGAACTGCTGCACGTTGCCCTTGCTGCGTGCAATCCACTTCAGCGCCAGCGCCGACAGTGCAGCCGACAGGATGCCGGCCAGGTACAGGCCGAACAGCGTGAGCCCCTGCAGGTTGAACACGCCCATGACGGTGCGGTTGGGAATGACGGCCGCGATGATGAGCGCGTAGACGGGCAGCCGCGCCGAGCAGGTGAGCATGGGCGCAATGGCGATGGTGACGAGCCGTTCACGCGGATCCTGGATGGTGCGGGCCGACATGACGGCAGGCACCGCACAGGCGAAGCTGGAGAGCAGCGGGATGAACGACCGCCCCGACAGCCCGGTGCGCGACAGCAGGTTGTCGAGCAGGAAGGCCGCGCGTGGCAGGTAGCCGGAGTCCTCCAGCAGCAGGATGAAGGCAAAGAGGATGGTGATCTGCGGCAGGAACACCAGCACGCTGCCGGTACCGGCGATGACACCGTTGACCAGCAGGTCGGACAGCAGCCCTTCGGGGAGCACTTCGGCCACCCAGGCGCCCAGCGAGTCGAAGAGCCCCTGGATGAGGTCCATGACCGGCTGCGCCCAGGTGTAGACGGCCTGGAAGACCATCATCAGGATGGAGAGCAGGATGACCATGCCCCAGAACGGGTGCAGCACGATGCGGTCGAGCTTGCGGTGCCAGGCCGGCAGGTTCATCTCGGTCTTCACGACCTG
>CAUVLK010000230.1:0-4927 GCA_963552635.1 uncultured Lautropia sp.
CGCCAGCAAGGCACTGATGGTGCCAATCAGCCGATGGCGAAGACGCGGCACTGAGACGCGAGGCTGAGCCATGACGCGCCGGGCGCGGACCCCTGGGTCCGCCCCGGCGTGTTTCATTTTGGGGCGCCTGATCACGGTTCGGTCCGCCCTCATCCGGCGGGCCAATTCTTTCATCGGCCAGGGGCGCCTGCCCCTCCCCGCGTGCGCCCCCTGCACCACGGGTCCCCTGCCTCACCGCCCTCTGCCCAAACGCCCTCCTGCCCAACCGACCCCTGCCTGCAGGCGGCGTCCCGGGCTGGCATACTGGGGGCCTCCTCCCCCTCTCCAGGACACCGCCATGACCATCAAGTCCCGTGCCGCCGTTGCCTTTGCTGCCGGCCAGCCCCTGCAGATCGTCAAGATCGATGTCGAGCCGCCCCGCAAGGGCGAGGTGCTGGTGCGCATCACCCATACCGGGGTCTGTCATACCGATGCCTTCACCCTGTCCGGCGATGATCCGGAAGGCCTCTTTCCCGTCGTGCTGGGCCATGAGGGCGCCGGCATCGTGGAAGCCGTGGGCGAAGGCGTCACCTCCGTGAAGCCCGGCGATCACGTCATTCCGCTCTACACCGCCGAATGCGGTGAGTGCCTGTTCTGCAAGAGCAACAAGACCAACCTCTGCACCGCGGTGCGCGCCACCCAAGGCAAGGGCGTGATGCCCGACGGCACCACGCGCTTCTCGTACAACGGCCAGCCGCTCTATCACTACATGGGCTGCTCCACCTTCAGCGAATACACCGTGGTGGCCGAGGTCTCGCTGGCCAGGATCAACCCGCAGGCCAACCCCGAGCACGTCTGTCTGCTGGGCTGCGGCGTCACCACCGGCATCGGCGCCGTGCACAACACGGCCAAGGTGCAGGCCGGTGACTCGGTGGCCGTCTTCGGGCTGGGTGGCATCGGCCTGGCCGTCATCCAGGGGGCGCGGCAGGCCAAGGCCGGGCGCATCATCGCCATCGACACCAACCCCGACAAGTTCCCGCTGGCCCGGCAGTTCGGCGCCACCGACTGCCTGAACCCGAAGGACCACGACAAGCCCATCCAGCAGGTACTCATCGAGATGACCGGCTGGGGCGTGGACCACACCTTCGAGTGCATCGGCAACGTCAACGTCATGCGCGCCGCGCTGGAAGCAGCCCACCGCGGCTGGGGTCAGTCGGTGATCATCGGCGTGGCCGGCGCAGGACAGGAAATCTCCACCCGCCCCTTCCAGCTGGTCACCGGCCGCCGCTGGCTGGGCACCGCCTTTGGTGGCGTGAAGGGTCGCACGCAGCTGCCCGGCATGGTGGAAGATGCCATGCACGGCAAGATCGACCTGGCCCCCTTCGTGACCCACACCATGCCGCTGGACGACATCAACGACGCCTTCACGCTGATGCACGAAGGCAAGTCGATCCGCAGCGTGGTGCATTACTGAGCGCCCTTCCTGACACGACCGGCCGACACCATCAGCCGGCATGACGGTACAGCCCCAGGGCCATGCTTTTGGCCAGCGCCCTGGCAATGCCTTCGGCCGGCCCTCCGGACACGAAACGATGAAACAGATCGAACAGCACGCCTGCTTTGGCGGCCGCCAGGAAGTCTGGCAGCACCCCTCCTCCTCCACCGGCACGCTCATGAACGTGGGCGTCTACCTGCCGCCGCAGGCGCTGGCCGGCGAGAAATGCCCCGTGCTCTACTGGCTTTCGGGCCTGACCTGCACCGAGCAGAACTTCATCACCAAGGCCGGTGCCCAGCAGCATGCCGCCCGGCACGGCCTCATCCTGGTGGCCCCCGACACCAGCCCGCGCGGCAAGGACGTGGCCGATGACGAAGGCTACGATCTGGGCCAGGGCGCCGGCTTCTACGTGAACGCCACCCAGGCCCCCTGGGCCGATCACTACCGGATGTACGACTACGTGGTGGAAGAGCTGCCCGCGCTCGTGGAAGCCCACTTCCCGGCCAGCGACGTGCGCAGCATCCTTGGCCATTCGATGGGCGGGCATGGTGCGCTGGTCGTGGCCTTGCGCAATCCCGAGCGCTACCGCCGCGTCTCGGCCTTCGCCCCCATCGTGGCCCCGTCGCAGGTGCCCTGGGGCCAGAAGGTTCTGGGTGCCTACCTGGGCAACGATCCGCAGGCCTGGAAGGCCTGGGACAGCGTGGAACTGGTCAAGGCGCTGGCTGCCGATCAAGGCGGCGCCCGCATCCGCCCGCCCATCCTCATCGATCAGGGCGGCGAGGACACCTTCCTGAGCGAGCAGCTGCGCCCCGAACTGCTGGAGGCCGCCTGCGCCGCTGCCCGGCACCCGCTGGAACTGCGCCTGCAACCCGGCTACGACCACAGCTACTACTTCATCGCCAGCTTCATCGGCGAGCACATTGCGTGGCATGCGCAGGCGTTGCAGGAAGCGCCGTAAGCAGCAAAGCCCTCATGCGGCGGCGTCCTGCCGCCAGCGTGAGTAACCAGCCCGGGCGGCAGGCAGCACCCCAGGTGTCCGCCCGGCCCGGCAGCCAGACGGCCTGCTTCAGCTCACCGGATCGTCCAGCCCGATGTCCAGCGAGCGGCTGCTGTGGGTCAGATACCCCAGCGCGATGAAGTCCACACCCGTTGCCGCCACGCGATGAATGCGCTCGACCGTGATGCCGCCGGATGCCTCGGTGCGCGCCCGGCCCCGGCACATCGCCACGGCCTGCACCAGCATCTCGTCATCCATGTTGTCGAGCAGCACCAGGTCGGCGCCCGCCTCCAGCGCCTCCTCCAGCTGCCCCAGCGTGTCCACCTCCACTTCCAGTGGGATGAGGTGGCCGGCCGCCTGCCGGGCACGCCGGAGGGTCTGCGCCAGGCTGCCGGAATGCACCAGATGGTTGTCCTTGATGAGGATGGCGTCGTCCAGCCCCATGCGGTGATTGCAGCCCCCGCCGGCGCGCACCGCATATTTCTGCAGCACGCGCAGCCCGGGCAGGGTCTTGCGCGTGCAGGTGATGCGCGCAGCCGTGCCCTCGGTCTGAGCCACGGCGGCAGCCGTCAGGGTGGCAATGCCGCTCAGATGCGTCATGAAATTCAGTGCCGTGCGCTCGGCCGACAGCAGCGAACGCACTGGCCCCTGCACGCGCGCCAGCACCTGTCCGGGCCGTACCCGCTGCCCGTCCTGCGCCCGGGCCTGGAATGTCACGGCCGGATCGAACAGGTGAAAGGCCAGGCGGGCCAGGTCCAGCCCGGCCACCACGCCCGGCTCACGACTGGTCACGTCGAAACAGGCCGTGGCCGAAGGCGGAATGACGGCGGCCGACGTGATGTCACCACGCCGCCCCAGATCCTCGGCCAGCGCCTGCCGCACGAACGGCTCCAGCACGACATCGGGCAACGGGAACGGCACGCCGCCAAGGTCGGCCGGATTGGACGGTGACACATCCGTACCCTGCGCGCCGCCCCCGGAAATTCCGGTACCCGGGTCCGGCATGGACCGCGTGTTCGATGCAGATTCCGACGACATCCTGTGATCTCCTTGTTGTTGAATTCTGTGTGATGTCACGACGCCCGCTCAACCCTTGAGGAACGACAATCGCCCGCCCGAGATGAGGCTTTCGGACAGCACGCTCTCGTGAAAGCGATACAGACGGGCCGGACGGCCACGCGAGGTCGCCGTGCTCTGGTCGACGGGCTTCAGCAGCCCCTGATGCAGGACCTGACGGCGGAAATTCTGCTTGTGCAACTCGCAGCCCACCAGCGCCTCC
Organism: uncultured Lautropia sp.; assembly: GCA_963552635.1. Taxonomy (GTDB): domain Bacteria; phylum Pseudomonadota; class Gammaproteobacteria; order Burkholderiales; family Burkholderiaceae_E; genus Lautropia. The sequence continues at coordinate 3,751 of CAUVLK010000230.1, forward strand.
ACGCTCTTCTGCAGCTGCAACAGGCTGAAGCGCTCGGGCATCAGGTCGAAGATGACCGGCCGGTACTTGATCTTGGCACGCAGCCGCGACACGGCCGTGGCCAGCACGCGGCGATGATCGTGCTGCATGGCGCGGCCTGTCAACGCCGTGTCGAAGTCCGCCTGCGGATGCAGCGATTCAGGCACCAGACCCGCTTCATAGAGCAGCTCGTAGCGCTGCAGCGTGCGCTCCTCCGACCACTCGCAGGGTGGCAGCCCCCACAGCAGGTCCACCCGGTTGCGGCGCTCCCCGCGCATGGCTGCCGTGTCGGCCTGTTCCACCCAAGCATCCAGCCGGGGCAGGATCACGCGGGCGATCCAGTCCCGCCGGCCATCACGCAGGTCTTCCCAGGGGAAATAGTCATACCAGTCGAACCAGCGTGCATCCGGGCTCAGCTCCGTCTCGTTGGCCTCGCTCACCAGTCCCAGGTAGCTCACGTACAGCACCGGCAGCCCCTGGTCGTTTTGACGCCGGGTGTCCACGAAGGTGTAGAGCTGCTCCACATAACCCATCGGCTGCGCGGTCTGCTGCGCCACCCACAGCCGCACGCCCGACTGCAGCGAGCGATGCACGGGCGACAGCGGCCCCTGCGGCAGCATGGTGCCGTTGCCCACGGTCAGTACACGGGCCTTGAAGTCCGTCACCGCAACCAGCACCGTGACCAGTTCGACGATGCCTTGCGCCGTGCCGGTCTGTTCGAGAGAGGCATCCATCCAGCAGAAATCCGAGAGGGTTACGAAAATTCTACCCGTCCGGAAGGGTGATCGTTTGACAGGGACAATGACACGCTCCTATTATGCTCAACCTGAGCATAAGCATGGCATCCTGAACCCGAAGGTTTCGTGGTCCATGCCGTTCTGCACGCCGGTTCCGATGCAGGAGATCTGGTGCACGGAGCACGGCATGAAGGCCCCGATACGGAAGGCCCGGCGCACATCACACCGTCGCTTCCCTCGTTGTGGTCTGTCCGGACACGGCATGGGTTCCGGTCGATTCCTGAGTTGCGATCAATTATGCTCAAACTGAGCATAATAGTGACGGCCGGCAGACATTCCCGCCCCCACCACCAACCCCCACCCGCCCTGCTGTCCAGCACAGCCCACACCCCCACCGAGGAGGATCCCGACAATGATGGAAG
>CAUVLK010000231.1:0-4912 GCA_963552635.1 uncultured Lautropia sp.
CCCCCCCCCCCCCCACTTTTTTTTTTTCTAGCTGACTAGGGCATTCGAGATGCGCCGTTGTGACTGGAGTTCAGACGTGTGCTCTTGGGATCTAGGGAGCCTCGTTGCTCATGCGCAGGCGCCCGGAACGGCCGGTGAGGGAGTTCTGCCGGCCGTGTCGGATCAGGGGCGGTAGCGGAATTTCGAGCTTCCTTCGTCCAGGTAGGGGCCGACGTAATGCAGGGTGTGCAGATAGTTCCAGCTGTGGGGCACCTGCCAGGTGTTGCAGACCAGGCTGTGGGTGCCGATGAAGCTGATGTTGAAGCAGACACGGAACTGGTTCTGCTGCTCGCCCGGTAACACCATCAATTGCAGGTACCGATACGGGCCGGAACCCCATTGGTGCAGTACCTGGTTGAAGGGAACGACTTGGCCCTGTTTCAGTTCAAAGGCTGTGGTCGCATGGAAACTGGCCGATTGGTCGCGGCGAAAGACCTGGCTTGCGGGGAAACGGTATTCGGTGATGCTGAAGGTGTCGACGCCCAGAGACAGCAGTACCTTGCCGTTGCGAACCCAGTGGAAGGGCTTTTGCTTGCCGTTGGGCAGCGTGATGGGGATCCCGGTGCGTGTGCGCATAAGACCCTTGCCGTCGGTGCCATCCTCCCACCAGCTCTGGTAGATAAGTTGCAGTCTGCCATCCGCCAGGAGGGTCTGCATGAGTTGAAGGGGCCGTCGAGGGCTATCGTTCAGGGGAGAACCACCGGGCATGGCCTGTGACCAGGGGACGGCGATCTGCCGGCCATCGTGGTTATCGGTCTGGACGCTGAGGGCGCGGGCAAGCACATCGGCGCGCACACCCTGAGAGGAAATGGGGCGGATCCGGCGCAGGTCGCGGATGCTGCGAATCGTGTCGGACAGGGATTTTCTGTCCCTTGACGACGGATTGCCGACTGGCGGATGGGTGGGTTGCTGGGTGGTGATGCCGGGTGTCGCGTCGCTTGCGATAGGGGCTTGAGCCAGGGTGAGCGGGCTGAAGGACAGTGCCATCAGCGGGGCCAGAATACGGGGGGACAGCAGGCGTGGCCTGTATTTCTTCATGGTTTTCTTCCTCCAACGGTCGGCGTGACGCATGGGGTCACGGATAGGTGCCGGTTCTTGTTGCTGCCCGGCTGCAGGTCGCCGCAGGATTCTTGACCACGAAGACAACCATTCTGCAGGCAAGCTGCAGAGCATGGATGCACTATCAGTCCGTTCGAACTTTCAAGTGTGAAGTTCGTGGGTGAGAAAGTCGTGTGTCGACGTTTTTCAGTATATATAGAGTCTGCAAAATGTGGTTATTCGTGGATACGATAGCAACATTCGTGTAGCGAGTCATGTGACGCGTGAGCGATGACGCCTTCGTTCGGGCCCATGGTGCGTGTGCAGTGTCCGAACCATCTCCAGATCGGGCGCCCTATCGCACGTGTTCGAAGATGTTCCAGGAAGGCGTTGGCACGTGCTTCACGGCCGGGTGCGCGGCAGTGCGTTGCCGGCCGTGAAGCGTCAGCCCTGCTGGACGGTAGCGAGGCAGGAGGGTCCCCGTTGGGCCGTCCGGTTGTGTCTGCAACGGCCGGACAGGGTGTCCTGCCGGCCGCGTCAGATCAGGGCTGGTAGCGGAAATACCGTAAGTCTGCATCGCCTCTGCTGCCCTCAAGCAGGTAGGGACCCACGTAACGCAGGGTGTGCATGTAGTTCCAGTTGTTCGGTACCTGCCAGGTATTGCAGACCAGACTGCGGGTAAGGACGACGTTGATGTTGAAGCAGACGCGGAACTGGTTTTCCTGCTCTCCATTCAACACCATCAATTGCAGGCTCTGGTAGGGGCCGGGGCCTGTCCATTGATGGAGCACCTGGTTGAAGGGCAGGACCTGGCCCTGTTTCAGTTCAAAGGCTTCTGCCGATTGCGGAGAGGCAGCGTGGCGGTTGCGGAAGTTCAGGCTGAACGAGGGCCTGTACTCGGTGATGGTGAAGGCGCTGGTGCCCAGTGACAGCAGCACCTTGCCGTTGCGCACCCAGTGAAAGGGCTTCTGCTTGCCGTTGGGCAGTGTGACGGGAACCTCGGTGCGCGTGCGCTGGAGATCCTTTCCGTCGGTGCCATCTTCCCACCAGGGTTGATAGGTGATCTGCAGCTTGCCGTTGTCCAGCTGGGTCTGCATGACCTGGTAGGGCTGGCGGGTACTGTCATTCAGCGGTGAGCCTCCGGGCATGGCCTGGGACCAGGGCACGGCGATCTCTTTTCTGTCCTTGTTGTCGGTGGTGGCAGCCAGGGCGCTGGCCACGACATCGGCACGTACTCCCTGGGCGGAGATGGGTCGAATCCGACGCAGATCACGAATGCTGTTGACCACGTCAGACAGCGATCTGGTCTGTTGGTCGGGGGTCTGTGATGCTGCGGCCTGGGCTGCCTGGCTGGCATCCGTATCGACCTGGGCCATGGCGAGCTGGCTGGCCGGCAGGGCCACCAGAAGGGCCAGGACACTGGCCGGGAGACGTCGTTGCATGTCTTGCTTCATGGGGTTCGTTCCTCCAACGGTCGGCGTGCCGCAGGAATGGCAGGCACGCGAGGGGGCCGGATTTCGTTGCTGCCCGGCTGCAGGTCGTCGCAGGATCCTTGGCCACGAAGGCATGTTCTGCGGTCTGGCCGCAGATCATGGACGCCGCTTCATTGTGTGGTGCTTCGTGAAGGCGAGGGCCATGTATTGGTAAGCGATGTGTCGATAGTTTTTTCGTTATAAATAATATTTACATATTGCGGGTGTCTGCTGCGGTGGGACAACGTCCGGGCGCAGCATGCCGGCGTCGATGCTGGTGCATCGAGGTAGTGCTGCCGCCCGCGTGATGTTGCTGTGGGGAGCCGGGCTGAGGCTGATCGGGGTCAGCGTGTGGCCGGGATGCCCAGCCAGGCCTGGACCTGCTGCTCGGCTTCGGCGGCGCGGCGGCCTCGAAGGGCGTTCTGCAGGGTCTCGTTGTTCGTGTTGCCCACGAGGGAAAGGCCGGGCAGGACGGTGCTGGCGGGGCAGAGCTGGCTGATCTGGCCGAAGGCTTCACCTTCGCCCGGGCCGGCATGTGTGGTGAAAGGGGCGATGGTCTTGCCGGCCAGGTCGGTCTGCGACAGCCAGGTCTTGACCGGAGGCGGCAGTTGCGCGTCCCAGACCGGAAAACCCAGGTAGATGAGCGGGCAGCTGGCCACGTCGGCTTCGAACTTGCCAAGTTTGGGCAGATAGTTCAGTTCATTTTCCAGTTTCACCTGTTCCAGGGCGTTCTTGTAGTCGCGCGGGTAGAGCATCAGCGGCTTCAGCTCGGCCACGTCGGCGTTCGTGTATTTCTGGATGAGCCAGGCGAGGGTTTCGGTATTGCCGCTGGGCGAGAAGCAGACGATGAGAGCCTTCTGGCCGCTGACCGAGGTGGGCAGGGCCTGTTGGGCAGGTTGCGGGGCCGGCGGGTTGGTAGGGGCGGCATCAATCTGGGGGGCCTGAGGAGGCTGTGTGCTGGACGATTGCTGCACCGGAGTGGCCTGGTTGCGAGCCAGCGGCGGCAGCTGCTGCAATGTGCGGGCGGTGGCTGCCAGGTCGATGGCGACGATGGGAGTGGCCGCGCCGGGTGCCGGATCCAGCAGCCAGGCGCCTGCAGGCTGGCCCAGGCGCTCGGCGTACTGGATGAGAGCCTGCACTGATTCGGCGTCGTTCAGGTCCACCCGGGTGCTGCGTGACTTGATGCCGGCACGGCGCAGGATCTTGGCCAGATCTTCTGCGGCACTGGCAGGGCGGGAGGCGTTGTCGCTGCTGTCTCCCGGGGTGGCGTGGCCGGCAACCTCCAGGTCGGCCAGGACCAGTTGTCTGTCGGTGCCCAGGGCGCGGGCGACGGTTTCGGTGGCGGGGCCGATGCCGATCAGGGTGAGGACTTCTTTCATCGTGGTGTGCCTGGGGACAGGGCGGGTGGGTCCGGGAAGGAAGGGCAGGAAGTGGTGGGAAGGTGGCAGAAGTCAGCCGGGCGTTCTGGCGGAGGCTGTGACGGTATCGGCCCAGGCCTGAAGCTGCCGTTCGGCCTCGGCCAGCTGCTTGTCTTCCAGCGGGTAGAGCACGCCATCTTCTTCGACACCACCCAGCAGGGCCAGGGGGGGCAGCAACTGGGCGTCAGGGCAGAGCGTGCGCAGGGTGTCGAAGGCCTGGCCGGGGCCGGGACCGCTGTGGGTGCAGAAGGGGGCAACGGTGTGGCCGGCGAGTGCGTGTTCGCCCAGCCAGCTTTCCACGGCGGCCGGCAGTTGGCTGGTCCAGATGGGAAAGCCCAGAAAGACCAGATCGTAGTCGGACAGGTTGACCTGGTCCGGTTCCAGCGGCTCGGGGCCGTTCTCGTCATCGTCCAGCCCCAGCAGGTAGTCGGCCGGGCGTTCCAGGGCCATCAGCGTGGCGCCGGTGTGCTTCTGCAGCAGCCGGGCGACCGTTTCGGTGTTGCCGGTGAACGAGAAGTAGACGATGAGGGTGCGGGCGGGCAGGAAGAGGGACGATGCCGTCATCGTGGTGCGGTCCGGACGTTGAGCGGGAAAGGGATCCTAATGATAGCTGCGCCGTGAGACCGCGGCCCGGGAGCGTGCCTTCGCGGGCCGGGCGGATAGCGCAGGGAATGGCCGCGGGGCGCGGTGGCTCTGAACACCGCGCCCCGCTCGTCGGTCGAGTGAGAGTCTGATAAGGAACCGACGGTCTCCAGCTCTTTCTGATTGTGGACCGGAGCTCCCAGCCGCCACGGCGGTTCCGGCCCCGGCAGCAGCGACCCTCCTGTCAGCGGTGTCATCCGCGCCGGTTGTTCCGCAGAAGGCTGATTGCCGGAGGCCTTCGTTGGAATTAGATCGGAAGCACACGTCTGAACTCCAGTCACAACGGCGCATCTCGTATGCCGT
>CAUVLK010000232.1:0-4901 GCA_963552635.1 uncultured Lautropia sp.
CAGCCTGCCGGCCGAGAGCCTCGTGCTGGAGACCGACGCGCCCGATATCTCGCCGGCCTGGTTCCATCCAGGCCGCAACCAGCCGGCCGAGCTGGCGCGCATTGCGCAGGTGCTGGCAGAACTGCGTGGGCTCACGTTGGAGGCCGTGGCAGAGCGCACCAGCCTCAATGCCCGCCGGGTTCTGCCTGCGTTGCAGCTACCCGGAGCAGGGGTGCCGGCCGATATCGAATCGGACTGAGGCTGATCTGGCCTCAGGGCGTTGTCACCACGTCCCGTGTCGAAAAAACGGACATCGATCCGATGACAAATCGATAGGAACGCAAACAACCTGTTCGACAGGCTGGATGGGTGGGCGGAAGTCTCCTGTCTGCCCGATCCAGCCATGATGCCGCCTGTCGGCTGATTTCCGCCGTCCGTGTCGGTCAAACACGAAAAATCACCGTTACTTTCGTCACAGCTGCCTTTCCCTGCCGCTCATAAGATGCCCGTTGATAACGCGACCGGCATGTGTCTGTCCGTGCATGGCCAGACCACCGATTCGGCCCCGTGCTTCACGGCCGTGCCACGCCGGTCCTCCTCCTTTTGACGGCAGTATCCTGTTTCCAGAGGCAAGCTCGTGTCCTCCAGCATCGATCCATCCCTGTATCCGAGACTGCATGAAACCCTGGCAGATCGCTTCGGTACCGTGGTCTTCAAGCTCCTGCCCGACATTGCCGACGCGCTGCTGACGCACGCAGCCGACGGGCTGGACACCAACGTCGCGGCCAAGCTGACCGACACCGCACGACGGCTGCGGGAAGAGGCCGCCGTTCGAGCCGAGATCGCACTCGAGAACTTCGTAGGCCTGGACCTGAATGGCCTGGCCGAAGAGTCCTCGCTGCCGTCCACCATCACCGATCTGGGCGTGCCCGAGCCTGCCAGCGACATCGGTCTGCTGGAACAGATCCTGGCGCGCGAGCTGGCCAACGGCATGCGTTCGGCATTCGGGGGCTCCTACCTGTATTATCTGCGCCGCCTGGAGAGCCTGGCCCAGACAGAGCTGCGTGACGACCAGCATCCGCTGGGCGCCCGTGCGCTGGCCATGGCCTTCATCCTGGCGCTGGAACCCTTCACCCACCTGCAGCCCATCTCGCTGCACCTGCGACCCATCATCCTGTCGCTGGCCGTCTTCCCGCTGGCCCGGCTGCTGGCGGATTGCGATGCCGAGCTGCGCCGCAGCGGTGTGCTGGCGACACAACAGGCCGCCAGTCTGCAGCTGTCCATGGGGGGGCAAACGGGTGGAGAGCATCGGGACGGCGACCTTGTTTCGACTCAAACCCAACACGCCGAACCCTATACTGGTATCTTTCCAACCGAAGATCTCAGAAACAGCTTCGTCAAACACGCCTCTCACCAGGTACTGAACGACATTCGCGCTTCTGCCGTCATGGCCGCCAATCCCCTGTCGACCAGGCACCCCCGCCTGGCTGCCCACCGCAACGCAACGCGCCTCCCGCAAGTCGAGGAGATCGAGCGCGATGCCGTCGCGTTTGCGCAGCAGCATCAGGTGGCCCCGTTCAGCCAGGAGGCCCGTACCCGCTTCTTCCAGAAGATCCGCCAGCAGATCATCGCGGCCGGGGGCGACACCGCGGTGCTGGCCGTCATCGATCTGGTGGGCACGCTGTTCGACTACGCCACCGCCGACAAGCGCCTGCCCGAGGGCGCGCGCATCCTGCTCTGGCGCCTGCAGGTGCCCGCCATCACGCTGGCCAGCCTTGATGCCGGCTATCTTAGCGACGACTCCCGCTCGGTGCGCCGCCTCATCGAACAGCTGGCTGCCATTGCTGTCAGCTACCCCGACGAGATGCGGCCCGACAAGCCGCTCTACCAGCGGCTGCAGACCATCGTGCGTGCGGTCGAGATCGTGGCTCATGCCTTCCACATCCGCAGCCAGGTGCTCACGGCCCAGGTCGACCACGAGTACCAGCGCGCCACCGACGGCATGCGTCGCCTGCTCTCGAGCCTGTCGCGCAGCCGTCGCAGCTCCACCCGCCAGCAGCAGCGCCAGCGCAATCGGCGCGACTTTGCCCATCGTCCGTCGGCGGCCCGCGAGAAGACCGTTTCCGAGGACATCCGCCGGTTGCTGGACCATCGCCTGGGCAGCAGCCGGGTGCCGGCCTCGGTGCGCACCTTCCTGTACGACGTGTGGCTGCGCCACCTGCGCACGGCCGTGCTGCGCGACGGCACCGACAGCCAGTCCTATCGCCTGGCCCTGAAAGTGGTGGACGATCTGCTCTGGACGCTGGGTCAGGAGGGCGCTGACCCTCATGCCCGTGCCGAGCTGGTGCAGAGCATCCCGCCGATGCTGAACATGCTCACCATCGGCATCCGTGAAGTGGGCGCACGGCCCGAGAGCTTCCGCACCTTCTTCGACGAGATCTTCATCATCCACCTGCGCCGCATGCAGGGCGAAGAAGGCTCGGCGGTCACCCTCATTGCACGCGAGGCCGAATCTCCCACGCCGGAGGTGGCACTGGCTTCAGGCGCGATGGACGCTTCCCAGGCTCACGCCCAGGCTGCCGGCACGGTTCAGGCGTCCGCCAACGCGGGGGCAGCGTCGGCGGTCGGCCATGAGCGCGGGGCAGGGCATGCGGCGGGGCTGGATGCCCGGCAGGCCGAAACCGCCCGGCACCACTATGCTCCCCGGCCTGCCTTCGACAAGGCAGCGCCTGATGCCTGGCGTCAGGCACCGCGCCCCACGCCGGTCGAGGACTATTCCTCGCAGCCGTACACGACCATCCTGCAGCCTTCGCAGTCGGCTTCCGTGCCCTCCATGCCGGAACCCGCTGCACAGCCGCACCATCAGGGCATGGCGCCGGCAACCTCCACCACGGTACCCCGAACCCTCACGGCACATGACCCGCTCAGTGCGGCGGCTGCCCGTGAGAAGCTTCAGGCACTCATCCGCGGTACCCGCATGGATGACCTGCCCAACGCACCGCGCCGTTTCAACCTGCCGGTCGAGCGCTTTGCCGCGGCCATGCAGCCCGGGCGGTGGCTGGAGCTGATCAGCCGCAGCGGCCGGGTGGACTACGCCAAGGTGGTGTGGCTGAACGAGCGTCGCACCATGGTGTTGCTCCTGCTGGCTCCCGGTCAGCGCATCATGACGCGCGAGGTTGCCTCGCTGGTCAAGCGGGCCCGCCAGGGGCGGCTGTACTTCGTCTGGTAAGCACAGACAAGGACCATGGCACTCCTTCTGAACCGAAGGATCCCGTCGCAGGGCGGCGGGATCGGGCCGGTACGCACGTCTGCCCAAGGGCGCACATCGGCGGGCCTCCTCCTGGGAGGGGCTGATGCCGTCGCAGCAACGTCACGGCCTCTGCCGCGTCTGCTGCAGCCCCGGCAGGCCGTCCAGGCGGACGCCGAAAGCCCGGAAGAAAAAACTTCCATGGATCGCTTGCATTTCATGGAATACCTCTTATAATCGCAGCTTCACTGCACGACAGCAGGCGCGTAGCTCAGTTGGTTAGAGCACCACCTTGACATGGTGGGGGTCGTTGGTTCGAATCCAATCGCGCCTACCAGATACCTGAAACGGGTTGCAAGCTTTTGGCATGCAACCCGTTTTTCTTTTTGCGCTCTTCCTGCGCACCATGGCCGTTGATCGGCGGGCCATTCCTTTGCAGCGTATTCACAGATACGGCACCGGACGTGTTATCATCCAAAGCTTACTTCTGAACGTCGGGCGGGTCATGGAAGTGCCGGCTCTGCCAGCTGGCCACCTCGATCGGGCGCAGAAGCTATCTTGAGAAAAAATCATGCCCAAGATGAAAACCAAGAAGAGCGCGTCCAAGCGGTTTCGCGTTCGTCCGGGCGGTACCGTGAAGCGCGGTCAGGCCTACAAGCGTCACATCCTCACGAAGAAGACCACCAAGGTCAAACGCCACCTGCGTGGTGCGGTTGATGTCCATGAGGCAGATACCCGCAGCATCCACGCGATGATGCCCTACGCCTGAAACCTGACCGAACCGGAGTACCAACATGCCACGAGTCAAGAGAGGGGTTACCGCACGGGCCCGTCACAAGAAAGTCATCGACCAGGCCAAAGGCTATCGCGGTCGTCGCAAGAACGTATACCGCATCGCCAAGGAAGCGGTCATGCGGGCTGGGCAATATGCCTACCGTGACCGCCGCAATCGCAAGCGCGTCTTCCGCGCCCTCTGGATCACCCGTATCAACGCCGCCGTGCGCGAGCATGGCCTGACCTACAGCGTGTTCATGAACGGTCTGCTGAAGGCCGAGATCGCGCTGGACCGCAAGGTTCTGGCCGAGCTGGCCGTCAACGACAAGCCGGCCTTCAGCGCCATCGTCGAGCAGGTCAAGTCGACGCTGGGTACCGCTGCGGCCTGAGGCACTGCGGTTGACCGACACTGCCGGATGTCCTGAGGCCTGAAGACGAGGGGTATCCGGCACCTTGCCGGGTCACCGACGGGGATCGATAGCCGCACCGAGCCGGTGCCGGAGTATCGGTCCCCGTTTGCTTTTGGGCGGTCGCCGATGGCAGTTCTACACATGTTTCTGGACAGGAAGCGCAAGCAATGATGAATGATCTGGAGAAGCTGGTCGAAGAGGCCCGCGCCCGTTTTGACGCCGTGGCCGACGAGGCCGGGCTGGCAGATGCCAAGGCGGCCTTCCTGGGCAAGAGTGGCGCACTGACCGCGCTGCTGAAGGGACTGGCTTCGCTGACCGGGGCCGAGAAGGCCGAGCGTGGCAAGGCGCTCAACCAGGTCAAGCAGCGCATCGAGGCGCAGCTCAACGCCCGCATCGAGGCAATCCGTGCCGAACGGCTGGCCCAGCGGCTGGCTTCGGAGCGGCTGGACGTGTCGCTGCCCGGCCGGGGAGCCGCCACGGGTGGCCTGCAT
>CAUVLK010000233.1:0-4853 GCA_963552635.1 uncultured Lautropia sp.
CGACGGGGCAGCCAGATCGGCCGTGCCATCACCGTAGAGCGCATTGTCCGGATCCAGGGCGACGCCCATCTGCACCACCTTCGACCATTCCTCGTTCAGGCCGCCGGTCATGTCGTGCATCTCGCGCGCCATCTGGCCAAAGGCCACCGTGTCCTTGCGACCCGAGTAGATCTCCAGCAGCTTCAGGCGGATGGCCTGGCGCTCGGGCTGGCGTTTCAGGGCTTCGCGCAGGATCTCTTCGGCCTGGGTCTCGCGACCGTAGGCGATGTAGACCTCGGCCTCGGCGATCGGGTCGACCTCGGTCGGCGTGCTCTCGCTGATCGTGGTGATCTGCGTGCTGGAGCCGGTCATCGTGTCGACGCTCTGGCCACCGGTCGTGCCGAACAGCGAGTTGGCGCTGAATTCGTCGGCGCTGATGCTGTCGGAGAAGCCGTCATCCTCGCGGCGGCGGCGGCGCAGCATCCAGAAGCCCAGGCCAGCAGCCAGGGCGGCCACGCCCAGACCCGGCAGCAGCAGGGAGTTCTGCGACAGCCCCTCGATCAGGCCGCCCTGCTCCTCGCCTTCGTTGACCGGCGCAGGCTTGGGCATGATGTCCTTGGACTTGTCGGCATCGCCGTTGGTCACGCGCTCGACCTCGGCCTTGGCATCGGCAGCAGCACGCTCGACGGCGGCCTTGTCCGCACCCTCGGCAGGTTTGGACTGTTCCTGCTCGGCGGCATCCTTCTCGGCCGCGGCTTTCTCGGCAGCAGCCTTGTCGGCGGCAGCCTTGTCCGCAGCCGCTTTCTCAGCAGCGGCCTTCTCGGCAGCTGCCTTGTCAGCAGCCGCTTTCTCGGTGGCAGCCTTCTCTGCAGCGACCTTGTCGGCGGCGGCCTTGGCATCGGCAGCCAGCTTGTCGGCCGCTGCCTTGGTCTGGGCGGCCTTCTCGGCCATGGCCTTCTCGGCAGCCGCTTTCTCGGCAGCAGCCTTGTCAGCCACCTTGCCGGCAGCGTCGCGGGCCTTGTCGGCAGCCGCCGTGGCAGCTGCTGCCACCGTGCCGCTGACCTGAGCACCGGCAGCGCGCGCCTTCTCCAGCTGAGCCTGCAGGTCAGCCAGCGACTTGTCCTTCAGCTCCAGCATGCTCTTCAGGGCGCCAACGTTCTTCTCCAGCTCGGCGATGCGGCTGTTGGCTTCCTTGAGTGCAGCCTCGCGGGCCACCTGGGCTTCGGCATCACGGGCACCGACGGCGCTACCCTGCGCGTCCTTGCCACCTTCCGAGCGGCTCAGCTCCAGGCGGTCCTGGCTGCCAGCCTGGCCACCACGCTCATCATCGACCTTCGCGTTGATGGCACCGCTGGCGGTGCTGCTGCCGTTGCCCGACGCCACTTCGGGCGTGGCGCCAGCCATGCGCTCCTTGTAGGAGCGGAAGTCGCGCGCCGCCATGCGCAGCTGGCGACCGGCCTCGGAGCTGTCGATCGCTGCGATCTCACCCTCGGACGGGATGGTCAGCGTGCGACCCTGACGGATCAGGTTGGGGTTGTTCTGGATGAACGCCGTCGGGTTGGTGCGGTAGATGGCCACGATGGTCTGGTCCAGCGTGGCGCTGGCCGGACGCACGCGGGCGGCAATCATGCCCAGCGTCTCGCCCTGACCCACCGTGACGGTGCCACCTTCAGTGTTGGCGTCACGGCCCGCCGGCGCCTGCGCAGCCGGCTGCTGCTTGGCCTCGGCCGGCTGGCTGCCGGCCTGCGAGCGACCCTGCGCACCGCGCTCATGGTTGACCAGACGGCCGGTGGCCGGATCGATGGTGCGCACGGCGTTGCTGCCGGACGCGGCCGCACCGGTGGAAGCGGCTGCCGTGGCAGCACCGGCCACGGGCGCGTTGCCCGAGCGGTTGGCCTGGTTGGCGCTCTGCTGGGTCGGAGGATCCAGCAGGAAGGTGTATTCACGGCTGAACGTGCCCGACGCCCAGCTCAGCTCGACCACCAGATCCACGAAGGGATCGTTGATGGGCCGGCTGGAAGTGACCTTGATGAAGTAGCGGCCGCCCCGGTTCTCGACGTCCATGCGAACGCCGGCCAGCGCTTCCTTGTACTGCAGGCCCACACGGCTGAAAGCCTCGGGCGAAGCGATCCGTGCCTTGAGCGATTCGGCCTCGTCAGGGCTGACGGAGGTGACTTCCACCTCGGCGCGCAGCGGCTGTCCCAATGCGGACTGGACGGTCAGGCGACCGAGACCGGCAGCCTCGGCGGACGTGACGCCACCACCGGACAGGATCGCCAGGGCGACGGCAACCGCAGTCGCCATCTGGCTGCGCCCGGAGCCACCAGACGTCATCGAATGCAATTTACTGCGGGGCTGTTCAGACAAGGTACCACCTCTTACAGGAACTGGAACGAAACAAACTCTTTGGATGACCCGGCGGGAATCTGCCCGCCGGGGAACGGGCCAGGGAAACTTCAGTCAACTCTCAAGCGGTCATCACGCAGTCAGCGGGCGCTCCAGCACGATCCTCAGCATCCGGCGCAGCGGTTCGGCCGCCCCCCACAGCAGCTGGTCGCCGACCGTGAAGGCACTGAGGTAGCCCTTGCCGAGCGAGAGCTTGCGCAGGCGACCGATCGGCACGTCCAGCTTGCCGGTGACGGCCGCCGGCGTGAGTTCGGCCAGGGACGCCTCACGATCGTTGGGCACGACACGCACCCAGTCGTTGGCACCTGCCAGCATCTCTTCGATGGCCGGCAGCGGCAGATCCTCGCGCAGCTTGATGGTCAGTGCCTGACTGTGGCAGCGCATGGCGCCCACCCGAACGCAGATGCTCTCGACCGGAATATGGTTTTCCGGCGTGCGACCCAGCATCTTGTTCAGCTCGGCATCGCCCTTCCACTCCTCGCGCGACATGCCGTTGCCCAGGTCCTTGTCGATCCAGGGCAGCAGGCTGCCTGCAAGGGGGAAACCGAACTGCTTGGTGGGGAAATCTGCCGCACGCATGGTCTCGACGACCGTACGGTCGATGTCCAGGATGTTGCTTCCCGGATTCGACAGCTCGGTTGCCACCGATGCGTGGATTGCGCCCATCTGACTGACCAGCTCCCTCATGTGTTGTGCACCACCGCCAGAGGCGGACTGATAGGTCATTGCCGTGACCCACTCGACCTGATCCGCCTGCAGCAGACCGCCGAGAGCCATCATCATCAGGCTAACCGTGCAGTTACCGCCAATGAAATCCCGATTACCGGTCTGTATGGCCGCATCAATGACATGGCGGTTGACCGGATCCAACACGATCACGGCCTTTTCATCCATCCGCAGCGACGACGCCGCATCGATCCAGAAGCCTTTCCAGCCGGCTGCGCGCAGCTTCGGATGGACATCCAGCGTGTAGTCGCCGCCCTGGCAGGTGACGATAGCATCAAGCGCGGACAGGGCCTTGATGTCGTGGGCATCGCCCAGCGGCGCATCGCCCATGGGCGCCTTGCCACCCGCGTTCGACGTGCTGAAGAACACCGGATCGAACAGATCGAAGTCCTTCTCGGCGCGCATCCGGTCCATCAGGACCGAACCCACCATGCCACGCCAGCCCACCAGACCAACCCGATACTTCCTGCTCATGCTTTCTCCCTGCTTGTTCCTGGCCGGATTACCGGCGCTCAGAGCGCTGCCACCACGGCGTCGCCCATTTCGGTGCAACTTGACACTTTATCACCCGGACGCGCGATATCGGCCGTACGCCCCCCATCGGCCAGCACCTTCCGTACGGCGGCTTCCACCCGCCGGGCGGCCGCTTCCTCGTCCAGCGAGTAGCGCAGCAGCATGGCCAGCGACAGGATGGTGGCCAGCGGATTGGCCTTGTTGGTGCCGGCGATGTCCGGCGCCGACCCGTGGATCGGTTCGTACATGCCGAAGCCCGAGGCGTTGAGCGAGGCCGAAGGCAGCATGCCGATCGAGCCGGTCAGCATCGACGCGGCGTCCGAGAGGATGTCGCCGAACATGTTGCCGGTGACAATCACGTCGAACTGACGCGGCTGGCGAATCAGCTGCATCGCCGCATTATCCACGTACATGTGGGAAAGCTCGACATCCGGATAGTCCTTGCCGACTTCCGTGACGACATCACGCCACAGTTGGGTCGTTTCCAACACATTTGCCTTGTCCACCGAGCACAGCCGCCGCTGGCGCCGACGGGCGGCCTCGAAGCCGCGCTGCGCAATGCGACGGATCTCGGACTCGCTGTAGCGCATGGTGTCGAAGCCTTCGCGCTCGCCGGCCTCGTTGGTGCGGATGCCCCGAGGCTGCCCGAAGTAGATGTCCCCCGTCAACTCCCGCATGATCAGGATGTCCAGACCGGCCACGATGTCGGCCTTCAGCGGACTGGCCTCGGCCAGCTCCGGGTAGACCATGGCGGGACGCAGGTTGGCAAAGAGGTCGAAATGCTTGCGCAGTCGCAGGAGCCCCTGCTCCGGACGCTGCGGACGCGGCAGCTTGTCATAGGCCGGACCGCCCACGGCTCCGAACAGGATGGCACGCGCCGATTCGCACACCCGCAGCGTTTCCTCGGGCAGGGGATCGCCCGTGGCGTCGACCGCTGCGCCACCCACCAGCGCCGATTCGGTCTGCACGTCCAGCCCGTCACGGGCCAGCACTTCCAGAACCCGCACTGCCTGCGCAGTGATCTCGGGACCGATGCCGTCACCGGCCAGCACTGCAATCTTCATTTCGATTCCTCCTGTCCTTCAAAGCATGAAAGCCAGAGCCCACCGGAAATGCGCCGGCAGGTCTGGCCCTTGATGGTCCGACTCGATGGGAACGCCGGAGCAGCCTACCCTGGCATCCGGATGGATGATGCCCCGCGTCGTCAATGCCCCAGGCTGGCCTGCAGC
>CAUVLK010000234.1:0-4840 GCA_963552635.1 uncultured Lautropia sp.
GGAGCTGCCGGCCGGCATTCCGTCCGAGACGCTCATGCGTCGCCCGGACATCCGCCAGGCCGAGCTGAAGCTGCGGGCCGCCGAGGCCAACATCGGCGCGGCACGGGCCGCCTTCTTCCCGCGCATCTCGCTCACGGCCACGGCCGGTTTCGGCAGCCGCCAGCTGGACGACCTGTTCGACCACGGCAAGTTCATCTGGACGCTGAACCCGAACGCCGTGCTGCCGATCTTCGACTATGGCCGCAACCGCGCCAACCTGGACGTGTCCAAGGTCGATCAGAAGATCGCCATCGCCAGCTACGAAAAGGCCATCCAGACCGCCTTCCAGGAGGTGTCGGACGCGCTGGCCAACCGCCGGGGTCTCGTCGAGCAGCTCGATGCCCAGCAGGGTCTGGTCAGGACCGAGGGCGAGCGGCTGGAGCTGGCCAACCTGCGCTACAAGAACGGCGTGGCCAGCTACTTTGATGTGCTGGACGCCCAGCGTTCGCACTTCGCGGCCCAGCAGGCGCTGATCACAGCCCGCACGGCGCAGCGTCAGAACCTGGTGGAGCTGTACAAGGTGCTGGGCGGCGGCTGGAAGTGATCGCCTGACGCCCACCGCGCCGTCCCCGGACCGGATGCAGCCCCCGCAGCCAGGGGCTGCATCCGGTTTTTCTTTGGGGCACGCCCCTCAAATTGACAAAAACGCCACAGACGGTATAGTTCGCGGCCTGTGCGGTCGTCACGCAGGCGCCGCACCCACCCGGGTCTTTTCCGCTGCCGGCACCGTCCGGCGCACGGTGTCCCGACACACAATGCAAGCCCCCGGCGCCATCCTTCGCGCCGGCGCCCGTCCCGCTTCCCGTGCCCTCGCCCGCCTGCCGGCAACGCACATCGTCCACCCCCTCCTGCCGCCTGGAGTCCTCCACGGAATGAGCCTGCCCACGCCCTGCTACCTGATCGACGAGACCCGTCTGCGCGCCAATCTGGAAACCATCGCCCGGTTGCGTGAACGCTCGGGGGCCAAGGCGCTGCTCGCCCTCAAGTGCTTTGCCGGCTGGTCGGTCTTTCCGCTGATGCGTGAGTACCTGGACGGCACCACGTCCTCGTCGCTCAACGAGGTGCGCCTGGGGCACGAGAAGTTCGGCGGCGAGACCCATGGCTACAGCGTGGCCTGGGCCCCCGGCGAGGTCACTGAAGCCGCCCGTCTGGCCGACAAGCTGATCTTCAACTCCATCAGCCAGCTCAAGCGTCTGTCCAATCTCTGCGGCAAGACCCCGCTGGGCCTGCGGCTCAACCCGGGCGTGAGCAACTCGCCCTACCTGCTGGCCGACCCCGCCCGCCCCAACAGCCGACTGGGCGAATCCGATCCCGCCCGCATCGAGCAGGTGGCCGACCTCATCAGCGGCGTGATGATCCACAACAATTGCGAGAACCGCAGTCTGGAGCAGTTCTCCGGCATGCTCGATCGCATCGAACGGACGTTCGGCCCGCTGCTCAAGCGCCTGTCGTGGGTGAGCCTGGGCGGCGGCATCCACTACACGGCGCCCGGCTACCCGCTGGAAGCCCTGGCCGACCGGCTGCGCGCCTTCGCCGACCGCATGCAAGTGCAGGTCTACCTGGAACCCGGCGAGGCCGCGGTCACCGGTGCGGCCACGCTGGAAGTGACGGTGCTGGACGTGCTGGAACGCGCCAAGCCCATTGCCATCATCGATGCCTCCATCGAGGCCCACATGCTGGACCTGCTCACCTATGAGCTCCCGGCCCGCGTGCTGCCCGATGAAGGCCCCTGGCGCTGCCAGCTGGCCGGCAACACCTGCCTGGCCGGCGACATCTTCGGCGAGTTCTCCTTCCCCCATCCGCTGCGCCCCGGCGACCGCATCTCGCTGCAGGACGCGGCCGGCTACACCATGGTCAAGAAGAACTGGTTCAATGGCGTGCCCATGCCCGCCATCGCCGTCAGAAGGCTTGATGGCCGCATCGAGATGCAGCGCCGCTTCGGCTACGAAGACTACCGCGACAGCCTGTCCTGATGCGGCAGTCCCCCCTCACGGCCGCCGGCGTTCCTCTTGCCGGACGGTCGGGTTTCACAACCCCTTCAACTCGCGGAGTCATCCTGGCATGAAGAAAAATGTCCTGATCATTGGCGCTGGTGGAGTCGGTCATGTGGTGGCCCACAAGTGCGCCCAGCACAACCGCAAGCTTGGTGCCATCCACCTGGCTTCCCGCAATCCGGCCAAGTGTCAGCAGATCATCGACAGCATCCATGCCAGGGGCAGCCTGCAGGAACCGGGCATCCTCGAAGCACACGCGCTGGATGCGCTGGACATCGATGCCACCCGGGCGCTCATCCGCCAGCTCGACATCCACATCGTCATCAACGTGGGCTCGGCCTTCGTCAACATGGCGGTGCTGCGCGCCTGCCTCGACACCGGCGCCGCCTACCTCGACACCGCCATCCACGAAGATCCGGCCAAGATCTGCGAGCAGCCGCCCTGGTATGCCAACTATGAATGGAAGTACCGTGACGAGTGCCAGCAGAAAGGCGTCACGGCCATCCTCGGCATCGGCTTCGATCCGGGTGTCGTCAACGCCTATGCGGCGCTGGCGCAGCAGCGCTGGTTCGATCGCGTCGACTCGCTCGACATCATCGACGTGAATGCCGGCAGCCACGGCCGCTACTTCGCCACCAACTTCAACCCCGAGATCAACTTCCGCGAGTTCACCGGTCAGGCCTGGACCTGGCAGCAGGGCCAGTGGGTCTCCAACCAGATGTTCGAGGTGCGCCGCACCGACGACCTGCCGGTCGTGGGCACGCAGAGCACCTACCTCACCGGCCACGACGAGATCCATTCGCTGTCGCAGATCCTGAAGATCCCCACCATCCGTTTCTGGATGGGCTTCGGTGAACACTACATCAACGTCTTCTCGGTGCTGAAGTCGCTGGGCCTGCTCTCCGAGCAGCCCGTGCAGCTCGACTCCGGCCAGGAAGTGGTGCCGCTGCAGCTGGTCAAGGCCGTGCTGCCCGACCCGGCCTCGCTGGCTGCGGACTACACCGGCAAGACCTGCATCGGCACGCTGCTCAAGGGTGAGAAGGACGGCAAGCCACGCGAGGTCTTCCTCTACAACGTCTGCGACCACGCCGAGACCTACGCCGAGATCGGCAGCCAGGCCATCTCCTACACCGCCGGTGTGCCGGCCGCCGCCGCAGCGCTGCTGATCGCCGACGGCACCTGGGACGTGCAGCGCATGGTCAACGTGGAAGAGCTGCCGCCCCTGCCGCTGCTCCGGCTCCAGGCCGGTATGGGCCTGCCCACCCGCGTGCGCGAGGGCACCACGGACGTGGCGCTGGAAGACGCACCGGAAGCGCAGGACGCCTGATACCCGAGGCTGGAAACAAAAAGCCGGATCCCCGAATCCGGGGACCGGCAGGCCGGGACTTACTCAGCCACGGCTTCGACGCGGATGGTGATCAGCACGTCATCGCTGACGGCGGGCACGAACTTGCTCAGGCCGAAGTCCGAACGCTTGATCTTCATGTGAGCCTTCGCACCCAGCGCGTCCTTGCGCTTCATCGGGTGCTCCTTGGCCGAGAACGAATCGATCGTCATCGTCACGGGCTTGGTCGTGCCCTTGATCGTCAGGTTGCCTTCAACGGCCACCGGCGTGTCACCCTTGAACACGATGCGGGTGGATTTGTAGGAGGCCTTCGGATACTTGGCCGAATCGAAGAAGTCGGCGCCACGCAGGTGCTCGTCCAGGGCATCGGAGCCGGTATCCACCGACTTCGTGTCGATCTCGACATTCACTGCGCCGGTCTTGGCAGCGGCGTCATAGACGATCGTGCCGGACGTGCCATCGAAGCGGCTTTCCTGCTCGGACAGGCCCATGTGGGTGTACGAGAAGTTGGCGAACGAGTGGGTCGGATCCACCACGTAGCTCTTGGGCGTTGCCAGCGCCGGGGCCGAGAAAGCCACGGCCAGCACGGGAATGGCGGAGAACTTGATCAGTTTTTTCATCATTACCAGCTCCTTTGTTGTTTGGATGATGTTGTTTGGATGAACTTGAAACAGTCAGGGGACAGACAGGCATGGGCCGACCGCCCCGGTTGATCGGCAGGAAGACTTCTGCCGAAGAAAATCATGCACCAGAAGACAGGCGCACGTCAGGACGAGAAAGCCCCCACCCGACAGGCGCCCTGCCCGCTCATTGGGCAGCCACATTCAGGTCGAAGCGGATCGTCACATCGCCGGCCACGATGTCGGTCGAAGCCCAGTCACCCTCGCCGATGGCGAAGTCACCGCGCTTGATGGAGAGCGATCCCGAGAACGTGCCCTTGTTGCCATCGGCCTTGAAGGTGGCCGGGAAGCTCACGTCCTTCGTCGTGCCCTTGATGGTCAGCTTGCCGGCGATCTCGTAGCTGTCGCCGCCCTTGGCCTTGATCGAGGTCGACTCGAAATGGGCCTTGGGGAATTTCTCGACGTTGAACCACGGCGCCGTCACCACCTCGGAATCGGCATCGGGCGAGCCGGCATCCACGCTGCCCAGCTCCACATCCAGCGAGGCCTTGCCGGTCTCGGGCTTGGCCGGGTCGAAGCTCACTTGGCCCGAGAACTGCTTGAAATGGCCGTCGAGCTTCACGCCCAGCTGCTGATACTGGAAGGCCACCTTGCTGCCGGCGGGCTCCATCTTCGTGTATTCCACGGCAGCCGCTGCACCGGGCAGCGCCACCAGGGCAAAGGCGGTGGCCAGCGCCACCGGCAGGCGAGCAATACGCATCGTTGTCGCTCCAGTCTGAAAAAGGAATTCGGGGAAAAACGGGATCAGTCGATGGCAACCGGGGGACGCAGCCGTGCAATCG
>CAUVLK010000235.1:0-4826 GCA_963552635.1 uncultured Lautropia sp.
GCGCATCAGATTTCCTGTTTTTTGTTGGACCGGGCCCGATGGCTGTATGCGGGGACGGAATGTTCCTGTCGCCCTTCATGCGGCAGTTGGATTGAAATAATCTATTTCCTTGAAAGGATTGATCATGAATCTTGTGGTTGTTGGATCGGGTTATGTGGGTCTGGTCTCGGGGGCTTGCCTGGCCGACAAGGGCCACCAGGTCATCTGTGTGGACATCAGCGAGGAGCGCATCGCGGGCCTCAAGCGCGGTGAAGTGCCCATCTACGAGCCGGGGCTCGATGCCATCATCGCCCGCAATGCCGATACCGGCGCCCTGAGTTTCACCACGTCGCTGCCCGAGGCCATGCGCGAGGCCGATGTCTATTGCATCGCCGTGGGTACGCCCCCGGACGAGGACGGCTCGGCCGACCTCAGTCACGTGCTGGCCGTGGCCCGCGAGATCGGTCAGCACATGGAGCGTCCGGCGCTGATCATCAACAAGTCGACGGTGCCGGTGGGTACGGCCGAGAAGGTGCGCGCCGCCGTGGATGCCGAGCTGGCTGCCCGGGGCGTGCAGATCGAGTACGACGTGGCCTCGAACCCCGAGTTCCTGAAGGAGGGGATGGCCATTGAGGACTTCATGCAGCCCGATCGCATCATCGTGGGCGTCGATTCGCCGCGGGCCCGCCAGCTGCTGGACGACCTGTACGAGCCCTTCGTGAAGGAGGGCGCCCGTTTGATTCACATGGGCGTGCGCGATGCCGAGATGGCCAAGTACGCGGCCAATGCCATGCTGGCCACCCGCATCTCGTTCATGAACGAGATTGCCGGCCTGTGCGAGCGCCTGGGCGTGGACGTGGAGCACGTGCGGCTGGGCATCAGCACCGATCCGCGCATTGGCGACAAGTTCCTGCGCTCGGGGGCCGGTTACGGCGGCTCTTGCCTGCCCAAGGATGTGCAGGCGCTGGCCAGCATGGCGCGTTCGGTCGGCTTCGAGCCGATGGTGCTGAACGCCGTGGAGCGGCGCAACCAGGTGCAGAAGCAGTGGCTCTTCGAGAAGCTGGTGGAGGAGTTCGGCCCCGACATGAAGGGGCGCACCATTGCGCTGTGGGGACTGGCCTTCAAGCCGGGTACCGACGACATGCGCGAGGCGCCCAGCATCACGCTGGTGGAGTCGCTGCTGAAGGCCGGTGCCCAGGTGCGCGCCTACGATCCGGAGACGAAGGACACGGCGCCGCGCGTGATGCCGCGTGAGGCCCAGGAAAAAGGTGATCTGGTGTTCGTGAAGGACCAGTACGAAGCCGTGCAGGAGGCCGATGCGCTGGTGCTGGTGACCGAATGGCCGCAGTTCCGCTCCCCCGACATCCGCAAGCTGCACAAGGGCATGCGGGGTGACCTGATCGTGGATGGCCGCAACATGTACATCCCGGCCAAGGTGCGTGAGCTGGGCTTCCGTTACGTGAGCGTCGGCCGGTCCTGATGCTGTGAAGGTCCGTGGCTGGTGTCGTTGCCACCGCCACGGATCCGGGGCGCTTGCCGAGGCGGGGTTTGCCCCGCCCGCAGGCGCTTCGTGCTTTCGGGGTCAGGAGAGCTTGCCGCGCGGCCCCGGCGGGTTGAGCTTGCGGTAATCCAGGATGCCCCGCGCAATGGCGCGGGCCAGCTCGTCCTGGTACTGGGGATGGCGCAGCCGCTTTTCCTCGTCGGGGTTGCTGATGAAGGCGGTCTCCACCAGCACGGACGGCACGTCCGGCGAGCGCAGCACGGCGAAGTTGGCCTGCTCGACGCTGGCCCTGTGCAGCCGTCCGATCTGGCCCAGCTCGGCCAGAACGCGCTTGGCCAGCACCTTGCTGTCGCGGATCTGCGAGGTGGTGTAGAGATCCATCAGCAGGCTGGCGGTCTCCGGCGTGCTGGCGGTCTTGATGTTGACGCCCCCGATCAGGTCGGCACGGTTCTCGTTGCGGGCCAGCCATTTGGCACCCAGGCTGGAGGCGCCGTGGTTGGACAGCACGAAGACCGACGAGCCACGCGCGTCGGGCTTGACGAAGGCGTCGGCGTGAATGGAGACGAAGAGGTCAGCCCGCACGCCGCGCGCCTTGCTGACGCGCTTGACCAGCGGCACGTAGTAGTCGTCGTCGCGCGTCAGCACCACGCGCAGATTCTCTTCCTTGGCCAGCAGCTTCTTCACCTTGTGGGCCACGGCCAGCACCACGGTCTTCTCGTGCGTGCCCATCGGGCCGGTGGCGCCGGGGTCCTCACCGCCATGGCCAGGATCCAGAACCACGGTGAAGGTGCGCATCACTTCGGGGGCAGGGGCTTTCTTGCCGGCACCCGCCGAGGATTTGCCGTTGCTGGCCTGTTTCGGGCTGCTGGCGGCCTTGCTGTCGTGTGTCTTGCCGTTGGCGTCGGCGATCAGCTGCTCCAGCGGGTCGACCGGATGCTTGGGATACAGGTCCAGCACCAGCCGGTGCTGGTAGCCGGCAGCCGGTTTCAGTGTGAACACCTGGGGTGCCACGGCCTGCTTCAGGTCGAAGACGATGCGCAGGGTCTCGGGGTTGAACTGACCCACGCGCACCTGGCGCACGAAGGGATCGTGGGTGCTGATCTTGCCCAGCAGTTCGCGCACCTTCGATTCCACTTCCAGCCCCTCCAGGTCCAGGATGACCCGATTGGGGTTGTCGATGAGGCGGGCACGGAAGGGGATGGCCTGGGTCAGCTCGAAGGTGACGCGGGTGTATTCGCGCGATGGCCACATCCGCACGGCCGCGATGGCGCGGTTGTCGGTGCTGGCTGCCGCGGTCCTGGCCGGGGTTTCCAGGGCCGTGCGCTGGATGCCGCCGGCGGTGCGGGCCTTTGTGGGGGCTGCACTGGCCGCCGTTGTTCGGGCCTTGGCGGTCGTGCCCGATGCGGCGGCTTTCGGGGTGGAGGCGCGCGCAGACGCACTGCCCGGTCGGGAAGGCTGGCCCACGCGAATGGGCGCCGAAGCCTGGGCGGCGTGCAGCGGCAGCAGCAATGGCGAGGCCAGCCCAAGCTTCAGCAGGCGTCGTCGGCCGCGAGGATGTTGGCGAGTTTCGTCAGACATTGTGTTCCGCGCGCACTGTGCGCATGGGCCTCCAGGTGGCGGGCTTCGGCTGGGTCCGGGTCCGTCTCGGCGGTGTCCGTCCCTGCCGCGGCGTCGCCGCGCGTGTCGCCCGCGGCAGGGACTGCCTGGGGCGTTTCGTCGGTGTCGGGATCCGGAAGAAGCAGTCGCAGATCGAGGTCGGCTGCCGGCAAGGCGCCCGCAGCCTGCTCGGGCCACTCCACCAGCATCAGCCCGGCACCGGCAAATATATCGTCAAACCCGGCATCGAACCACTGGTCAGGCGTCGAGAACCTATATAAATCAAAGTGGTAGACCGGGAACTTCGGGAGATTATAAGATTCCACCAGGGCAAAGGTGGGGCTCTTGATGCGGCCCTGCACGCCCAGCGCGCGCAGCATGTAACGGACCAGCGTGGTCTTGCCGGCCCCCAGGTCGCCCCGCAGGGTGACGATAAACGCTTGTCTCTCAAGGTCTTGCGAGGGCAGTGCCTGGGCCAGGGCCTGGGCCCAGCGGCCGGTCTGCCGTTCGTCGGCCAGCCGGTATCGTTGCAATTTCGTATCCCTGTTCGTTGGTTTCCCGCCAATGTGTCAGACCCTGTGCGGAGCGGGTCGGGTACCCGTTGAACGGGCAAGGCGGATCCGTTGATGACTGCACGCGGCCGCTTTCGAGGCCGGAGGCCGGCAGGTCGGCCATCCGGGGAGAGGGCGGTTTTGCCACACGCCTTTCCCTGGGCTGCCTCGCGCAGGCCGCCGGTCTGCCGGCGCGGCCAGCACGGCGCATTGCCTGTCAGCATAGCAACAGATGGGGGCGATGGGGAGGAATGGAACGCATGAGCGGGAAAGAGGCGATGATGGAGGGCATGGCAGCCGGCAGGCAGGACTCGCGCCCGAAGAAGGCCGACGCGCCTGCTGTGTCGGGCGGGGAGGCGCAGAACGACGCCGTGGTCCGGCGGATCCGGCAGGCCGATGCCGACATCCAGTCCTTCAGTGATGCCCTGTGGCTGGAAGATGGGCTGTCGAAGAACACGTTGCAGGCCTATCGGCGCGATCTGGCCCAGCTGGCGCGCTGGCTGGCCCCTTCGACACGGGGTGTGGCGCTGGCCGAGGCCAGCGAGGCCGATCTGCTGGCCTATCTGGCCGATGCCCACGGTCACGGCAAGCCCAGTTCCGCCAATCGGCGGCTGACGGTCATCAAGCGTTTCTATCGACACCTGTTGCGCGAGGGGCGGCGGCAGGACGACCCCACGCTGCGCATCCGCGCCATGCGGCAGCCGGCGCGTTTTCCGGCCACGCTGTCCGAGGCCCAGGTGGAGGCGCTGCTGGCCGCGCCGGATGTGGAGACGGCGCTGGGCCTGCGTGATCGGGCCATGCTGGAGGTGCTCTATGCCACTGGACTGCGGGTTTCGGAGCTGGTGGGGCTGAAGCTGTCGGAGGTGTCGATGGTGGACAGTCTGGTGCGCATCGTGGGCAAGGGCTCGAAGGAGCGACTGGTACCGCTGGGCGAGGAGGCGCGTGCCTGGCTGGTGCGCTACCTGCAGGAGGCGCGTCCCCGGCTGCTGGGGGCACGACAGGCCGAGGCGGTGTTCGTCACGCAGCGGGCCACCGGCATGACGCGTCAGATGTTCTGGGTGCTCATCCGCCGCCATGCCCTGAAGGCAGGCATCGAGGCGCAGCTGTCGCCGCACACGCTGCGGCACGCCTTTGCCACCCACCTGCTCAACCACGGGGCTGACCTGCGGGTGGTGCAGGTGCTGCTGGGGCATGCCGAC
>CAUVLK010000236.1:0-4820 GCA_963552635.1 uncultured Lautropia sp.
TGAAGCGCCCTGCCTGCAGGATCCGGGCTGGCTGCACTGCTGGTGTATGGCAAGATCCCCCCGAAGCCCCTTGCCCGCAGCATCCTGCCCTCAAGGATTGGCGCGGCCACGGCCAGAAACATCGAAGTCGTCTGCCTGCAGGGGCCCGCTGCGCACGCCGGCTTGATGGGGGCGGCTTGAAGGGGCGCTCAGTCCCAGGCGTGGGCAATGGCCTGGTCGATGCGCTCCACCGCGATGACGTCCAGCCCGGCCAGCGGCTTGCGCGGTGCGTTGGCCTTGGGGCAGATCACCCGTGAGAAGCCCAGCTTCAGTGCCTCGCGCAGCCGTTCCTGTCCCCGTGGCGACGGGCGTACCTCGCCGGCCAGGCCCAGCTCGCCGAACACGGCCAGCCCCTGCGGCAGCGGCCGGTTCTTCAGCGACGACAGCACGGCCAGCACGACGGCCAGGTCAGCCGCCGGTTCGGTGATGCGCACGCCGCCCACGGCGTTCAGGAACACGTCCTGATCGTGGTACTGGATGCCGGCATGGCGGTTGAGCACGGCCAGCAGCAGCGACAGCCGCATCGGATCCAGGCCCACGCACAGCCGGCGCGGCGCCCCGCCGGCGGACTGGTCCACCAGCGCCTGGATCTCCACCAGCAGCGGCCGCGTGCCTTCCTGGGTGATGAGCACGCAGGAACCCGACACCGGGTCGGCATGCTGCGACAGAAAGAGCGCCGACGGGTTGGTGACGGCCTTCAGTCCCCGGTCGGTCATGCCGAACACGCCCAGCTCGTTCACGGCCCCGAAGCGGTTCTTGATGGCGCGGATCAGCCGGTAGGTGGAGTGGCTGTCGCCCTCGAAGTACAGCACCGTGTCGACCATGTGCTCCAGGATGCGCGGCCCGGCCAGCGCCCCTTCCTTGGTCACGTGGCCGATCATCACCACCGCCACGCCCTGCTGCTTGGCCAGCCGGGTGAGCTGCGCGGCGCAGTCGCGCACCTGCGACACGCTGCCCGGGGCGGACTGCAGGTCGTCGCTCATCATCGTCTGGATGGAGTCGATGACCACCACGGCCGGCTTGACTTGCTCGATGGCCTGGGTGATGTGGGCCAGCGACACCTCGGCCAGCATCGGCAGCGTCGAGCCGTCAATGCCCAGGCGCGCACCGCGCAAGGCCACCTGTGCCAGCGACTCCTCGCCGCTCACGTACAGCACCCGCTGGTTCTGCGACATCAGTGCCAGCGCCTGAAGCAGCAGCGTGGACTTGCCAATGCCCGGATCGCCCCCGATCAGCACGACCGAACCGGGCACCATGCCGCCGCCCAGCACGCGGTCAAACTCGGCCAGCCCGGTCGGTAGTCGGGGCACCGTGTCCACCGGCACCTCCGACAGCAACGCAATCGCCGAGGTCTCGGCCAGCATGCCCGTCGTCGGGCGTCGGCCGCCGGCGTCCTTCTTGGGCAGGCGGAATTCCTCCAGCGTGTTCCAGGCCTGACAGGCCGGGCACTGTCCCAGCCACTTCGCCGTGGTGTTGCCGCATTCACGGCAGACGAACTGGGTCTTGGCCGTCGCCATGTTCAGACCACCCGACGGCGCACACGGGGCGCCACCGCACACATCAGCTCATAGCCCAGTGTGCCGGCGGACTCGGCCACCTCGTCGATCGACACCGCATCGCCCCACAGCTCCACCGGGGCGCCGGGTCCTGCGTCGGGAATCGGCGTCAGGTCCACGGCCAGCATGTCCATTGACACCCGGCCCAGCGTGCGGGTACGTACGCCATCCACCACGACCGGCGTGCCCGTGGGGGCCACCCGTGGGTAGCCATCCGCATAGCCGCAATCGACGATGCCGACTCGCAGCGGCTGCTTGGCCACGAAGAGGCCGCCGTAACCGGTGGCCTCGCCCGGGGTCAGCCGTTGCACGGCCATCACGCTGCCGGTCAGCTGCATGGCAGCACGCAGCCCCAGCGAAGCGGCGCTCTGCCCTGCAAAGGGGGTGGCACCGTACAGGGCAATGCCCGGACGCGCCCAGGCCCGATAGGCCTGGGGCAACGTGAAGAGCGCGGCCGAATTGGCCACGCAGTGTTCCAGCGCCTGCCCGGCCGGCAGCCGTGCCTGCACGGCACGTGCCACGGCATCGAAGGTGGCCAGCGGCTGGAGGGCTCCGCCCGGGGTGTCCGCATTGGCAAAGTGCGTCATCATGCCGCGAAGCCGCACGCCCGGCGTGGTCAGCACCTGGGTCAGGTAGGCATCCACGTCATCGGGCTTGAGCCCCAGCCGGTTCAGCCCCGTGTTCAGCTTCAGGTACACATCCACCGGTGGCCCGTCGTGGGCAGCCAGCCACTGCAGATGGCGTGGCTGGTGGATGGCCAGCGTCAGCCCCTGCGCGGCGGCCTGCGCCACGTCCGTGGCATCGAAGGCGCCTTCCAGCATCAGGATCGGTTTGTTCCAGCCGTGTCGACGCAGCCAGTCGGCCGCCTCGAATTCCAGCAGGGCCATGCCGTCGGCATCGGCAAAGCCGGTCAGCGCGTTGGCCAGGCCGTGGCCGTAGGCGTCGGCCTTCACCACCGCCCACAGGCGGGTATCGGCCTGAGCATGGCCATCCGGGCGGTTCTCTTGAACCTGGCGGCGTATCCGGGCCAGGTTGTGCGCCATCGCCGAGGGCGAGACGCTTGCAGTCAATGATCTAGGCATGGTGGTGATGATAGAGCGTGTTACGAAGCGCTGCCCGGCCATGGCGATGTTGCGGGTATCATCGCCACCACATGTGCAGTGACCGTGGCAGGAACCACGGCACACTGTGCCCATACAAACTGACTGGAATGGAAACGTCCGGATGAAACCCGGTTTCTACACCATCATGGCAGCGCAGTTCCTGTCGTCGCTGGCCGACAACGCGCTGCTGATTGCCGCCATCGCCCTGTTGCGCGAGGCACAGTCGGCCGACTGGCTGATCCCCTTCCTGAAGCTGGTCTTCGTCGTCTCCTACGTCATGCTGGCCCCCTTCGTCGGCGCCTTTGCCGACTCCATTCCCAAGGGCCGCGTGATGTTCCTGACCAACGCCATCAAGCTGCTGGGGTGCATCCTGCTGCTGGGCATGCTGCCGCCGCTGATGGCCTATGCGCTGGTGGGCTTCGGCGCTGCGGCCTATTCACCGGCCAAGTACGGCATCCTCACCGAGCTGCTGCCGCCCGACAAGCTGGTGGCCGCCAACGGCTGGATCGAGGGAACCACCGTCGCGTCGATCATCCTGGGGACCGTGCTGGGTGGCGTGCTCATCTCGCCCCACGTGGCGCCCTGGCTGCTGTCGTTCGATCTGCCCTTCATCGATACCCACATCGACACCCCGGCCGAGGCTGCCGTGGTGGTCACCATCGGCATCTATGCGCTGGCTGCACTCTTCAACCTGCGCATTCCCGACACCGGCGCCCGCTACCCGGGCCGCACCTCCAACCCGTTCACGCTGCTGCGCATCTTCTGGCACTGCAATCTCACCCTCTGGCGTGACCCGCTGGGCCAGATCGCCCTGGCCGTCACCACGCTCTTCTGGGGGGCTGGTGCCTCGCTGCAGTTCCTGGTGTTGAAATGGGCCGAGCATCAGCTCGACATGCGCCTGGACCAGGCCACCCGCCTGCAGGGTGTCGTGGCTCTGGGCGTGGCGCTGGGCGCCGTGCTGGCGGCCAGCTGGGTGCCGCTTCGTCGCTCGCTGCGCGTGCTGCCGCTGGGCGTGGCCATGGGCTTTGCCATCATGCTCATGACCATCGTCCACAACGAGGCCATGGCCATGCTCGTGCTGCTGGTCATCGGCATCCTGTCGGGCTTCTTCGTGGTGCCCATGAATGCGCTGCTGCAGCACCGCGGCTACGTGGTGATGAGCGCGGGCAACTCCATCGCCGTGCAGAACTTCAACGAGAACCTCAACATCCTGGTGATGCTGTCGTTCTACGCGCTGATGCTGTGGCTGGACCTGCCCATCAATACCGTGGCCGTGCTCTTCGGTCTGGCCGTGGCCAGCGTCATGCTGCTGGTGATCCTCTGGCACCGGCGCAACCAGCGCCGCTTCGACAGCGAAGTGCATATCGGCGAGGATCCTCGCCACGGCAACATTCCGACGCCCCACTGAGGACGCGCCCCGCCGGCTGGAGGCGCTCTGCCTCCGGTCGCCGATCAGACGGGCGTGCGCGCTGCGTCCAGTGCCTCCACCGCTGACAGCGCAAGGCACAGGTCTTCCCAGCCTTTCAGCTTGTCGCGCTGGTTGCGCAGCAGATAGGCCGGGTGATAGGTGACCACCACCGGTACCTGCCGGCCGTCCAGCGTGATGTGGTGCAGCTTGTTGCGCAGCCGGCCGATCTGTAGCTCGGAATGCAGCACGCTCTGCGCCGCGAAGCGTCCCAGAAGCAGGATGCAGTCCGGCTGAACCAGCCGGATCTGCTCGTACAGGTAGCCTTCGCAGGCCGCCACCTCGTCAGGTTCGGGGTTCCGGTTGTTGGGTGGGCGACACTTCAGCACGTTGGCAATGAACACGTCCGCGGCTGAATCAATGCCGGCCGCATCCAGCATCGCATCCAGCAGCTTGCCGGCCTGACCCACGAAGGCTTCGCCCCGCTTGTCTTCCTCCGCACCCGGTCCCTCGCCAATCAGCATCCAGC
Source organism: uncultured Lautropia sp. (assembly GCA_963552635.1). Classification (GTDB taxonomy): domain Bacteria; phylum Pseudomonadota; class Gammaproteobacteria; order Burkholderiales; family Burkholderiaceae_E; genus Lautropia. The sequence continues at coordinate 4,633 of CAUVLK010000236.1, forward strand.
GGGCCTGCTGCGGACGTCCGCGGCCAAATACCGTGTTCGTGCGCGTCTCGGCCAGTCGACAGCGACGGCATCCGTCCACCTCCTCGCGCAGCCGGATCCAGCGCTGTGCCGGTGGCAGGTCCGGATGCGACAACGGTTCGGGTTCGGGTTCGGGTTCGGCAGATCATCCGCTGCCGGCCGACGATCCT
>CAUVLK010000237.1:0-4819 GCA_963552635.1 uncultured Lautropia sp.
CGTCGTCGTCGTCAGAATCATCATCCGCCGGGTCGAAGTCCTCGTCATCCTCGTCGGATTCATCATCATCCAGGTCGTCTTCATCGTCGAAGTCGGCGTCCTCGTCCGCTTCGTCTTCATCGGCAAAGTGTGCCTCGTCGTCCCGATCGTCGGTCTCGTCCTCGTGGCTGGGAGCGGAAGCGGCCTTCGTGCGCTTCGTGGTCTTCTTCGCAGGCGCGGCATCCTGGGCCGGCGCCATGTCTTCGGCGGTCTGGGCCGCAACATTCTCGACGGATGTGTCCTGCTCGTCGTTCTTCTCGTGCTGAGTCATGGTCATGAAAGTGAATGGCAACGTCATCGCAGGCGCGGTCCGTGTACGCAGCAGACAGACGCGGGGCATGCCGGGCGAACGCCATGACAGGCGCCGGGTCGCGGCAGGACCAGGATGAAAATCTTCCGGAGGGATCCGGGAATCTGGCGATGACGTGGGCGGGGCCTCTTGCCCCGACGGGGTTGACGGATTGCGTACCTGCATCGACGCCAACCGGAGAAGGCACAGGGCGTGCCTTGCATGGGCGCACTGGACACGCAAAGCGACGTGTCCCGGATACGCCGGGGGGCCAGAAATCGATGTCTGAAGCCCGCCATCGTACCAGAAACTGACGAAGACGATGGCATGTCCCGTGATTCGGCCCATGTCGGGATGGGCAAGCCCCCTTCGCCCGCCCGGCCTCATGTGGTCACGCAACAATACAACCACCCTGCGATCCACCCCCCTCCATCGGCACCATACAGACTTTCATCCATCCAGACATGACATTTCCCACTGAATGGATTCTCAGTTTCATTTCGTTTATCTTCGTATACTCGTTCCAGCTGGCGCTCGTCTCCTGAAAAGTTCGCGCCGTCATCCCTGGACGTGCACCTCTCAATCACCCTCCTTTCCTGGCACTCATGACATCCCGTTCCAGAGCGCGCCGCGTGGTCGCTCTTCATCGTGCAGCCGCATCAGCGTGCGGCCTGCCTGTTCTCCATCCGTCAGCACCGCTTCAGGTGGCAGCCGCCGTGGCCCTTGCCTTCGGCCTTCCCCTGGCCCAGGCCCAGGGCATCACCACCACCGGCACGGAACCGGCCATCGTGGTCGACGACACGAATCCCGTTGTGCTGGACACCGTGAAGGTCAGCGCCAGCGCCGATGCCTCGGCCACCGGGCTGACGAAGACGCTGTCCGGCGGCCAGGTGGCTCGTGGCGGCCGTATCGGCATCCTGGGCACGCGTGACCAGATGGAAACGCCCTTCTCGGTCACCGCCTACACCAATCAACTGATCCAGGACCAGCAGGCCCAGAGCGTGGCCGACGTGCTGCAGAACGATCCTTCCATCCGGATGGCGCGCGGCTTCGGCAACTTCCAGGAAACCTACTTCGTACGCGGCTTCCTGCTCTATTCGGACGATATCGCCTACAACGGCCTGTTCGGCCTGCTGCCTCGCCAGTACATCGCCTCCGACCTGTTCGAGCGCGTGGAGGTGCTGCGCGGCGCCAGTGCCTTCCTGACAGGCGCCACACCCAGCGGCAGCGGTATCGGCGGCACCATCAACCTGCTGCCCAAGCGTGCCCCCAACGATCCGCTGACGCGCGTGGACCTGGGGCTGGTCAACAGCAAGCAGTTCAACGTCTCGGCCGACCTGGCCCGCCGCTTCGGGCCCGATGACAGCACCGGCCTGCGTCTGGTGGCCACGCACCGCCAGGGCGACACCGCCATCGACCGCGAACACAACAAGGAAGACCTGATCTCGGCCGGCCTGGACTGGCATGATGCCGACACGCGCCTGTCGGCCGATCTGGGCTACCAGAACCATCACCTGAAAGCCACGCGCACCAACGTGACGCTGGCCAGCACGGTCACGGCCGTGCCAGCAGCAGCCGACAGCACCACCAACTGGGCGCAGCCCTGGTCCTACTCCCGGGAGAAGGACACCTTCGGCAGCCTGCGTGGCGAGCAGGACTTCACGCGGAACCTGACCGGCTGGGCGGCGCTGGGTGCCCGCCAGACCAGGGAAGACAATTCACTGGCCAACCTCACCGTCACCGCCAACAACGGCAGCGGCAGCACCTACCGATTCGACAACGCCCGCAAGGAGCGCGTGATCACCGGCGAAATCGGACTGCGCGGCAAGTTCGCCACCGGCACGGTCAAGCATGAAGTGGTGGCCTCACTGGGCGCCTACGAACAGCGCCGCAAGAACGGCTATACCTTCGATACCGGCAATCAGCTCACCACCAGCCTGTACAACCCCGTCACCCATGGCCGACCGGACTGGAGCGCCCGTGCCATCAGCGGCAACTCGCTCTCCGATCCTCGTCTGACCAACAAGATCCAGCTGCGCAGCCTGGCAGTAGGCGACACGATGGGCTTCATGGGCGACCAGCTTCTGGTGACGATGGGTGCCCGCCACCAGACGCTGAAGATCACCGATTACGCCTACAACACCGGCACGCGCTCATCCAGCTATGACCGGAGCCGCACCAGTCCGATGGCGGGCGTGGTCTACCGTCTGAGGGACGATCTCTCACTGTACGCCAACTACATCGAGGGCCTGGCCCAGGGCGAGACGGCACCGGCGCAGAACAATGGCCAGCCCGTCACCAACGCAGGCCAGTCACTGTCACCGTACGTGTCCAGACAGAAGGAAATCGGCGTCAAATACGATGCCGGCGGCACCATCTACGCAGCCACCCTGTTCAGCACCGACAAGCCGCGTGGCCTGATCGATGCCCGCAACACTTTTGTGGCTTCCGGCAAGGACCGCCATCAGGGCCTGGAGCTGACGGTTCAGGGCGAGCCGTTCAAGAGCCTGCGGGCCGTGGGCGGCATCACGCTGCTGGACGCCAAGCAGCGCAGCACCGGCTCGGCACTGACCGACGGCAAGCGGGTGCTGGGTGTGCCCAAGCGGCAGCTGTCGCTGGCGCTGGACTGGGACACGTCGTGGGTGGAAGGCCTGTCGCTGGATGCCCGCGTGGTCAACACCGGGTCCTTCAAGACCAATTCGGCCAACACGCTGGAAGCCCCGGGCTGGACACGCCTGGACATCGGGACGCGCTATCTGCTGGACGTGCAGGGCAAGCTGGTCACGCTGCGCGCCCGCATCGACAACCTGGCCGACCGCAAGTACTGGTCCTCGGCCGGTGGCTACCCCAACGCGGGTTACCTGGTGCAGGGCCAGCCGCGCACCTTCAGCCTGAGCGCCTCGATCGACTTCTGATTCGACGGCCGAGCGGACTTGCCCAAGCTAGAACGCCCGTCACGATGACGGGCGTTTCTCCGTGGCGCTTCAGGCCGGCCATGAAGACACGGCCGGCCTGAAGGCTCACTTCACGGGAATGGGCGTGGCGGGGTCGACCGGCACGGCCGAGACGCTGTTCTTGGGCGAGCCGTCGATCAGCTTGTCCGAGTACGTGAGGTAGACCAGCACGTTGCGTGTGCTGTCGACCATGCGCACCACGCGCAGACGCTTGAAGAGGATGGACAGACGCTCGCTGAAGACAGCTTCCTTCTTCTTCAGCGGCTTCTCGATCTTGACCGGACCGACCTGTTGGCAGGAGATGGAGGCCTCGGCCTTGTCTTCGGCCAGGCCCAGCGAGCCCTTGATGCCGCCAGTGCGGGCCCGCGACACATAGCAGGTGACGCCCTGGACCAGGGGATCGTCGTAGGCCTCGACGATGATGTCATCGTCGCGCGTGAGCAGCTTGAAGGTCGTGTCGACGATGCCGATGGTGCGGTTGTCGTCGGCCTGTGCCGTAGCCGGCACCAGGCTGCTGGCCCCGGCAGCGAGGGCGATGGACAGGGCAACAGCCCGGGAAAGGGAAGCAGTCTTCATGGTTGCGAGGATGGAGGCAGAGCCACACGGGACGCGGATGGCGAAAGGAAACAGCGTCCTCATCAGCCCGGCATGTGCGGGCGTGCGGCATGAAAAGGAATGCCCCGACCGGTGCAGCAGATACCCACCCGGCCGTGGGCTCGTGGCAACAGAAGCCTATCCTACCATCGGATGGCAGACATCGCGGCCGACAGGCGGGGCTCCCTGTCCCAGGGAGGCTCCGCCCTGCCCCACATGTCATGCTGCCATCAGTACAGCACGCGTGCGCGGATCGTGCCCTCCAGGTCGGAGATCTCGTGCAGCGCTTCGGCGCTGCCCTCGTTCTCGACATCGACCACCACGTAACCCACGTGCTGATTGGTCTGCAGGTACTGCGAGGCAATGTTGATGCCGGCACTGGAGAGCCGCTCGTTGATGCGGGTCAGCATGCCCGGCACGTTGCGGTGGATATGCAGGATCCGGCACAGCCCCGGGTGAGCCGGCAGCGAGACCTCGGGGAAGTTGACGGCCGACAGCGTGGAACCGTTGTTGCTGTAGCGGATGAGCTTGGAGGCCACCTCGCGACCGATGCTTTCCTGAGCCTCGCCCGTGGAGCCGCCGATGTGCGGCGTGAGCAGCACGTTCTCGAAGCGGATGAGCGGAGACTGGAAGTCGCCCTCGTTGCCCTTGGGCTCGACCGGGAACACGTCGATGGCTGCACCCAGAATGTGCTTTGATTCCAGGGCCGCAGCCAGCGCGTCGATGTCGACCACGGTGCCGCGCGAGGCATTGATGAGGAAGCTGCCCTTCTTCATGCGGGCAATCTGCTCGGCACCCATCATGTTCTTCGTGTCCGGCGTCTCGGGCACGTGCAGGCTCACCACGTCGGCCTCGGCCAGCAGCTCGTCCTGCGTGGCCAGCTGGCGTGCATTGCCCAGCGGCAGCTTGGTCTCGATATCGTAGAACACCACGCGCATGCCCA
>CAUVLK010000238.1:0-4726 GCA_963552635.1 uncultured Lautropia sp.
CTCTTGGGAGGGGGCTGTTGGCGGCTGTCGCCTTCAGCCTGCTGTCCCTGAATGCGTCGGCCCGGCCCGCAGCAGGTGCCGGTGGTTCCCAGGCGTACGAAGCCAAGTTGCCAGCCGAGCTGGCCACGGCGCCGGACATGTGTGCACTGGTGCCCTGCAAGGACGTCTTCCCGGGCGCCACGTCATTCTCGCAGCGCAAGGGCCAACCGCCCTACGTGGAGGCGCTGGGCGGCCCCGATGGCAAGCAGGTGCTGGGTTATGTGATGCTGTCGACCGACATCACCGATACGCCCGCCTATTCCGGCAAGCCTGTCGTCACGCTGATCGGGATGGACAAGGACGGCAAGTATGTCGGCGTGAAGGTGCTCAAGCACTCCGAGCCGATCCTCCTGCTGGGCATTCCTGAGTCGGCGCTGCTGAAGTTCAACAACCAGTACCTGGGTCGCTCCGTCAAGGACAACATCGAGGTGGGTCAGTCCCGCCCCGAGGACAACGTGATCGGCGTGGACGCCATCTCGGGCGCCACCGTCACCGTGGTGGCCCAGAACCAGGTCATCATGACCTCGGGCGCCGCCGTGGCACGTCAGGTGGGGATCCTCAAGCCCATCGAGCGCAAGCCGGTGCAGTACGTGGAACCGAAGGCCGGCCAGCCGCTGCCCGACTGGGACACGCTGGTGAAACAGGGCGCCATCGGCAAGCTCGTGGTGCAACCGCAGCAGGTAGGACTGGATGCCACCGGCTCGCCCTTCATCGAGCTGTGGTACGGCTCGCTCAACTCCCCCATCGTGGGTCCGGCCATCCTGGGTGAGAGCACCTGGCAGAACCTGCGAGAGAACCTGAAGGAAGGCGAGAACGCCATCTTCATCATCCGCACCGACGGCAAGGAGTCCTTCAAGGGCTCGGGCTTCGTGCGGGGCGGCATCTATGACCGCATCCAGGTCCACCAGGGGAACGACTCGTTCACCTTCCGCGACACCGACGCGCAGAACCTGTACAGCATCAAGGCCAAGGGCGCTCCGTCGTATTCCGAATCCGGCATCTTCATCATCCGCTCCAAGGGTTTCTCGGCCGCCTACCCATGGAAACTGAGTTTCCTGGGCAACAAGCTCGACCGCAGCACCGGCACCAAGACCTTCACGGCCTTCGAGAGCGAATACTGGCTGCCGGCCCAGTATCTGGTGGGCGGGCATCCAAAGGTGGTTCGCCCCGATCCGGCCTGGCTGAAGCAATGGAAAGCCAAGTGGGTACAGCTGGTGCTTTTTGGCACCATGCTGACGGCCATTGCCGTGGTCTATGCCTTCCGCGAGCGACTCACCCGGCTGTCCAGCCGCAAGAACAAGTGGCCGGTCAACGGCTTCAAGTATCCGTTCTGGATCCTCAGCATCTTCTGGGTGGGCTTCGGGCTGCTGGCGCAGCCGTCGGTCACGCAGGTGCTCACCTGGTTCCACTCCATCCTCTTCAAGTGGGAATGGACGCTGTTCCTGAGCGACCCGTTCCTGTTCCTGTTCTGGATCTTCATCTTCATCACCGTCTTCGTCTTCGGACGAGGCCTGTTCTGCGGCTGGGCCTGCCCGTTCGGCTCGCTGCAGGAAGGCCTGCACGTCATCGGCGAGAAGATTGGTCTCAAGCGCTTCCAGTTCCTGCTGCCCATGAAATGGCACAACCGGCTGAAGTGGGTGAAGTACGGCGTGTTCTTCGTGCTGCTGGCCGTGTCGCTGTTCTCGATGGTCGAGGCCGAGAAGCTGGCCGAGGTGGAGCCCTTCAAGACCACCTTCCTGGTAGGCATCACCAACCGCAGCTGGCCCTATGGGCTCTTCGTGCTGACCATCCTGGGACTGGCCATCTTCACCGAGCGGCCGTACTGCAAGTACATCTGCCCGCTGGGCGCCTCGCTGGCCATGCCCAGCACGTTCCGCTGGTTCGGCCTCAAGCGCAAACCCGACTGCAACAAGTGCAAGGCCTGCGCCAAGGACTGCGGTTCGCTGGCCATCAACGCCGACGGCCAGATCGACCACCGCGAGTGCCTGCACTGTCTGGACTGCCTGATCCTCTACACCGACGCGAGCACCTGCCCGCCGCTGGCCAAGGAACGCAAGGTGCGTGAGCGCAACGGTCAGCCGCTGACCCCGATCGGCAAGGACGGCTACTACATCCCGATCATTCCCGAAACGCCCACGCCGGCGCAGCTTCCCGTCAAGGGCGTCGACCCGCGCTGGCCGTCCGAGCGGGTTCACCCCCGGGTGGAAACCCTGGAGGGCGGCCGCCGCTGGCTGGGCGAGATCGTCGATCACCTGTGGCCCTTCAGCCGTGAAGGCTGGCAGGCCAGCCATCTGGTCGTGGCCGTGGGTGTTGCCCTGGCCGTGGCCGCCACCGTGGTGTGGATCCTGGCCGCCAAGGGCAGCGCCTCGCCGCTGGGCGTGATCGGGGTATGGTTCGGCTGGAGCGTGTTCGAGGTGCTGGTGCGCCTGCAGGGCAAGCGCTACGTGAAGGATGGCCCGTGGTGGCGCAAGACCTACCGCCATGCCAACGTCATGGACATGATCAGCTATGTATCATTCAAGAACCTGCTGATCGGCGCGGCACTGTTCTGGTTGCTGACCCGCTCCGGTGCGCTGGTGCTCTGATGGCATCTCACCGATCATCCATGACAATATCTCGAGAGACCCTGCCCGGCGCACGCCGGGCCTTGAAACTGCGCCCACTGGCCGGTCTGCTCCTGCTGGCCGGCCTGGCGGGCGGCACGATGGCGCAGGCTGCGGTCATCACCGTCCACCCGGGCGAGAAGATCCAGGCCGCCATCGACCGGGCCACGGCCGGTGACGAGATCCGCATCGAGCGCGGCCGCTATGTGGAAAACCTTCGGATCGACCGGACGCTGACGCTGCGCGGCATCAACCGCCCCACCATCAGCGGCAGCAACCAGGGAGACACCATCCGCGTCATCGCCCCCGATGTCGTCATCGAGGGGCTGATCGTGACGGATTCGGGCGACAGCCTGCTGAAGCAGAACGCCGGCATCTACATCCAGCCGGGCGCGCACCGTGCCATCGTGCGCAACTGCTTCCTCAGCTACAACCTGTTCGGGCTCTGGATCGAGAAGGCCAACGACGTGCAGGTGCTGAACAACAACATCACCGGCAAGCGCAACTACGACAGCGCCAAGCGCGGCAATGGCGTCGAGCTCTACAACACCAAAGGCGCACGCATCATCGGCAACGAAATCAGCTTCGTGCGTGACGCCCTCTACATCGACGTGTCGCACCACGCCATATTCCAGCGCAACCGGCTGCATCACAGCCGCTACGGCACGCACTACATGAATTCCTACTACAACCTGTGGGAAGACAACGATACCTGGCACAACCGAGGTGGCCTGGCGCTGATGGAGGTTCGTGACCAGACCATCCGCAACAATCGTGCCTGGAAGAACTCCGACCACGGCATCATGCTGCGCACGCTGCAGGATTCGGAAGTGGACGGCAACTGGGTGGCCAACAACGGCCGCGGGTTCTTCATCTACGACGTGGAATACATCAAGCTGCGCGACAACGTGGTGGCCAACAACCGCATCGGCGTGCACCTGTCGGGTTCGCCTCGCAACGAGGTCGACGGCAACGACTTCGTGGACAACCAGCAGCAGGTCAAGTACGCCGGCACGCGCGACCTGGCCTGGGGCGGCAAGAAGGGCAACTTCTGGAGCAACTACCGGGGCTGGGACCGCAACGACGACGGTCGCGGCGACATCCCCTACGAGGCCAACGACATGGTGGACCGCCTGACCTGGCGCTACCCGGGTGTGCGCATGCTGATGGCCAGCCCGGCCGTTCAGGCGCTGCGCATGGTGGGCCAGCAGTTTCCCATCCTGCGGGTCCCCAGCGTCGTGGAGCAGCGCCCACGCATGAACCCGCTGGCCGCAAAATGGGCCCCCTGGCTGGCGAAAACCCGCAACAACCTCTACAACGCACCGGAGAACCTGCGTCATGGCCGCTGAACGCCCTGCCCCATCGCCCACCGATCGTCCCGGACAGGCACCCGCGGCCAGGGCTTCCGAGGCCATCATCCGGCTTCAGGGCGTGACCCGCCGCTTCGGCGCCTTCACCGCGGTCGACGACGTGACGCTTGACGTGCGCCCTGGCGAGGTGTTCGGCCTCATCGGCCACAACGGTGCCGGCAAGAGCACGCTCTTCAAGATCATGCTGGGGCTGCTGGCCCCCACGTCGGGCAGCATCCACATCGCGGGTGAGCCGGTCGGACAGGCCAGCGCACTGCAGGTGCGCCGCCGCATCGGCTACCTGCCCGAGAACGTTGCGCTATGGGACAACCTGAGCGGGCTGGAAACCCTGAAGTTCTTTGCCCGCCTGAAGGGGCTGGATACAACCGGCTGTGCCGCACTGCTGACCAAGGTGGGCCTTGAGCACGCGGGCGACCGCCCCGTGCGCGCCTACTCCAAGGGCATGCGCCAGCGGCTGGGCTTTGCGCAGGCACTGCAGGGCAACCCGCAGGTGCTGTTCCTGGACGAGCCCACCACGGGCCTGGACCCGCGCGCCATCCACTTCTTCTGGGACACGCTGGCCGAGCTGCGTGACCGGGGGCTGACCATCGTGCTCACCTCGCACATCCTGGCCGAACTGCAGAACCGGGTGGATCGGGTGGCCGTGATGGCCAATGGCCGCATCCAGGCGCTGGGTTCGCTCACCGAGCTGCGCGCCGGCTTCGACCTGCCGCT